>CAJOFG010000080.1 GCA_905233965.1 uncultured Selenomonadaceae bacterium | reverse complement strand
GTTCGTCAAAAATTTTTCGCCCTTATTTTTGAGGATAAATTTGCAAAAATGCTCGAACGCATTCCAATAAGGACTGATGCCGGATTTGACAACTTTTTTTGTAGGCGCATGGAAAATCAATTCGTCGAGAGGAAAAATTGCAATGTTATCGTCAATCCGGAAAAATTTTTGCATGAAGTTTATATCTTTGACTCCCCACTGCCGGAAAAGCATATACCAAATTATCGCGTAATGATTTTCGGCGTAAGCCTTGCGTAAACTTTTCGGCGGATTTATTTTAAGCAGTCGGCAAATAATTTTATAATTGTCGGTGCAGTCATAAGGGAAAATTCTGTCGAAGTCGCCGAAGTGAACAAAAAAATGTTTCAGCAAAATTATATCGGGATCGAACGGTCGTTTGATGTACGCCGTAATTTTTTCTTTGCCCTTGAATTTTGTGATGACCGTCGGTTTAAATCCGTAAATTGCCTTTGTATCTTCGAGAAAAATTTCCATTGCCGCATTTTCGACAATTTCCGGAATTTCTATTTCGGTTTCCGCTTCCGTCCAATTTACAGATTTAATTACGTACAGGTGATCAGTTTTTATTCTTTTTATGGCGGAAATTTTTTTAGCGAAAGATACGGCGATAAAAAAATTTTCCCAACGACTTCTGATACCGCTGTTGTCACGTTTTATTTCGGCAAAATCGACGGCAATGTTTATCGGAGCTTTGACGGAACTTTGAAAAATTCTCCAACGAAACGGAATTCTTTCGTCGGTGTATTTTCCGAAACCGACCAAGCCGGTAAATTTGCTGAAAGTGTCGGTGATTATTTCGTTGCCGTCCGCCAAAATAACTTCTTCAAGGTATTTTTTCGTCGGGCAATACAAAAGTTTTTTGTCCATCACTCTGTCCGAATCTTGAAATTTGCAACCTTCGGCGGAAATAATTTCCGAATCGTTTTCCTCGACAATTTTTTCAATGAAATGATGCACCGGGCAATAAACGCTGTACGGCAAATCGAAATAATTCAAAACCAAAACCGTCGGAATTTTTTCAATATCGGCGTTGATAAAATTTTCGTCGGTACACTCAATCCAAGCGGCAGAATTTAAATCATATCGGAAAGCGCGATTAACCATTTCATCAACCCCCGCGAAACATTTTTTTGAAATTTTTTCATTGTCGAATCCTCCCTTGACGAAACAAAAAAATATTCCCGATTGTCATTTTAATTCAATCGAAAATATTTTTGGTCTCTTTCAAAGCGACATGAAAAAATTTTTTAAACGCTCAACGGGTTGAAATCGTAGCAGTCCAAAATTTCATTTATCAAAAACAAATCATAAATTTGATTCTCGAAAAAAAATCGAATTATCACATCAAACTTGGAATATTCCGAGAGGGCATAACCTCCCTGCTTGAGTAAATCCTCCGCTTCGTTTAAATTCAACTCCATCGCAAAAGCTACGGACAATATCGTTCTTTTGCTCGGTTTGTAACTTCTGTCATTGCGAAGTTTTGAAAAAATTCTTCTGTCCAAACAAGCTTTTTTGTACACTTCAATTTCGGTTAAGCCTTTGCTTTTGATGAGGTCGCGAAGATAATTTGAAAACGTATGGTCAAATTTTGCAAGAAGATTGTCAATCCTCTCTTGAATAAATCCGCTTAACCTGGAATATTTCGGTCCGACGGAAAATTTTATTTGGAGTTCAACATAATTTTCCGCCAAGTACGACTCCAATCGTTTCAACATTTCATCATCAATCAAGGCAGAATCACTCCCGATTTTTGTGACAACAAATTTTCGGCAAAATTAAAAAGAGATGCCCGGACACGACACCTCTTGAAATTTCATTTTGGAGCGGGCAACGGGAATCGAACCCGCCTCTAAAGCTTGGGAAGCTCTCATTCTACCGATGAACTATGCCCGCCTTAAAGCCTCAGGACAACAGAGCCAAAGCGTTCGACAAATTGTGATTGTACATTTGCGTGGCGTACAATCCGATTTGCTGAAGAACCTGTTCGCTTTTCAAATTCGTAATCTCTTTTGCAATGTCCGCATCTCCGATTGTTGAGGCCGCAGCCTGTTCATTTTCCGACATTGTGGTATAGAGATCCGATTGATACTGCAAACGTTGCGCGTAAGCACCTTGAGAAGTCGCCTCGTCCAAAGCTTCATCGAGAGTCAAGCCGCCTTCGAGGGACGCTTGCAAATCTCCGTTGACACCTTGCACGAAGTCCAACGCTCCGCCGACGGTTTCCAACGCCGCTTGAATTGATTCGTCGCTGGACAAATCAATTGATACGTTTCCGTTTGAATCTCTCAAGCCGAGAGCCTGCGAACGCATATCGCCGAGCGAAACATTTTCGTAACCGTTGACTCCGGAAACCAAAAGATTTTCTTTCGAGCCGTCAAGCAGATTCATGCCATTATACTGCACTCCGGCGTTGTCGTCAATTTGTGCAACGAGTTGATTGATATTTTCTTGCATTGCGGCACGATCCGTTGAAGTGTTCGTTCCGTTCGCCGCGTTTACGAGAGTTTCTTGAATTGTCTTGAGCGCGTCGATTGTGTTTGAAGTCGCACCCTCTGCGGTCTTGACCATCGAACTCATATTTTGAGTGTTTTGCACAGATTGATTGGTTGCGCCGATATGCCCGTTCATGCGTTGAAGAATTGCATAGGCGGCACCGCCGTAGGAAGCGTCCGGATAATTTGAACCGGTGGTAATCTTCTGCGTGATTCTGGAGATGGAATTGGTTGTCCTGTTCAAGTTGGAAAGTGCAGGATTAACTGAACCGATTGCCATTATAATCACCTTTCCTTTCTTCTTCCCTGACGGAAAAAATAATCCGTTAAAAAATTTTCAACTGTCCCGTCAGCATAATAGCATAACTTTTTTGAACGGACAAGAAAAATTTTGAAGGAATTTTAAGGTTTTGCGTTTAATTTTTACCGGACAATTTTTTTTGAAAGGCGGATTTTTAAAAATGGGCGTGACGAAGTTTAAAACGAAAAAATTTTTTAAAACCGATTTCAAATCACCGTTTTTCAAAAAAATTTTTTTCGCGGCGACTTTGTTTTTTTTCGCGACGGAATTAAATTTTTGTTCGGCGACCGTTCAACTCGGCGACAGGGGCGACGAAGTCCGGGAAGTGCAGGTTTGTTTAATCGCTCAAGGTCTTTTGGGCGGAAAGCCTGACGGAGTTTGCGGAGAGCAGACCGTTGAGGCGATAAAAAATTTCCAGTCGGCAATCGGTTTTGAAGTTACCGGAATTTGCGACGAAAAAACTTTCAAAGTTTTGCACGCGGCAGCTTACGGAAAAATCGACATCAACGAATTTATCGCCGGGAAAATTTCTTTTGAAGGCATCGACAGAGCCGAATCGAACAATTTGGAATCGTCCGACGCGCCGCTGAAACTCGGCGACAACAACGACCGCGTCCGAGAAATGCAGGATATGTTAATCGGACTCGGTTACCTGACCGGAAGTGCCGACGGAGTTTTCGGACCGGGAACGGAAACCGCGCTTAAAAAATTTCAAGCGGCAAACGGTTTGACTGCCGACGGAGTTTGCGGCGCGGCAACTTTCCAAGCGTTGAACAATCCGAATTTGCAAAACACCGAAACGGTTCAATCGTCCGGAGAATATGCGGAAACAGGAAGTGGCATCAAACCGGGTATGCGGGGACCGGGCGTTAAAGCCGTTCAGGAAAGATTGATTGAGCGCGGCTACCTTTCCGGTTCTGCCGACGGAGTTTGCGGAGAAAATACGGTGAACGCCATCAGAAATTTTCAGCGGAGCATGGGACTTACCGCCGACGGAGTTTGCGGCATCATGACTTACGCCGCGCTGGAAAATGAGGAGTACGAGGCAACCGACGAAGAGGAAGAGGAATGGGACGAAGCCATTGACTCCATGCCGACTTACCGCCGTTCGATCTACGTCCGGGCGACCGCTTACAGTGCGGACGATCCCGGCTTGAGCAGATACACCGCGTCCGGTACCCGTGTTCGTCGCGGAGTAATTGCCGTTGACCCTTCGGTAATTCCGCTCGGCACACGCGTTTACATTCCGGGCTACGGCGAAGCGATTGCGGAAGATACCGGCGGCGCGGTTGTCGGCAACACGATTGATATTGCCTTCGACACTTACGAAGAAGCGATGAGTTTCGGAGTGCAAAGTTTTGAAATTTACATTCTCGACGATTGATTTTTTCCGGTCGGTTGTGAGAAAAAACTCCCGGCGTATTACGGTACACCGGGAATTTTTTATTGCATTAAAAAAATAAAAATTGCCGTCAATGAAAAATACGGAGCGTATGCAAAGAAACTTCCGAAATTTTTTCGTCCGGACAAAATCAAAATCAACGCGACAATTCCTCCGGCAACGCAACCGATTGTAACTATGTCAAAAAGTTTTTCCGTCCCGAACCAAAGACCGAGCGCGGCAATCAGTTTCACGTCACCGCCGCCGATACCTTTCGTCAGCACGGCAAGCAAAAAAAATATTCCCCCGCCGACAAATGACGCGATTAACCGGTCGGCAAGTGGCAAATTCAAATGCAACGCCGCGACCAAACCCAAGACGGCGAACGGAAAAATTATTTTGTCGAACACGACGTACTGTTCCGAATCCGTGACGGTTACGACGAGCAGAAAAAAACTTGCCGCCATTCGATAAAAATTTCCCGGCAAAAAAAATTCCGCGCAGACGAAAAATCCGGCGAATAAAATTATTTTCCGAAAACGCGAACGAATTTTTATTTGCTCCGGGTAAGTGAGCGGCGCGTCAGGAAGTCGGTATAAAAAATCGATGAGTTTCGAGCCGGCGAACGTCAACAGTCCGGCGACAAAAATATTTGCAAGCGTGAACACGTTTAATCCTTCCGCAAAACTTTTTTGTAAATCACGGACTCAAGCGGACGCAAAATATTTTTTTGTTCGTCGTCGTAATTGCCCAAAACTTTTTCTGCGCCGTCAAAAAATTCTTCAGGCAAAAGTATTTCCGCCGTCGTGAAGTTGACGACCGTATAAAAAATTTCGTCGCCGAGTATCCGCTTGAACGCAAACACTTTTTCGCTCTCCGGCAAAAGTTCTTCATATCGCCCCTCAATCAAAGTTTTGTTCGACTTGCGGAGGGCGATTATTTTTTTGTAAAAATTCAGTACGGAATTTTCGTCGTCCTCCTCCGTTTCCACGTTGCAAGTTTTATAATCGTCGTGAATCGGGAGCCATGCCTTCCCGGAAGTGAATCCGGCATTTCTGCCCGGCGTCCATTGCATGGGAGTCCGCGCATTGTCTCGGCTGAATCTCTGCACAAACTTCAACGCCTCGCCTTGAGAATATCCGGCGTCGATTGCTGCCTTGTATTGTCCGTGCGACGAAATGTCATCGTACGCGTCGATTGAGTCATAAGCAACATTTGTATAACCCAATTCCTGACCTTCAAAAACGAAAGGCGTTCCGCGCAAAGTGAAAAGTACCGTCGCCAAAGCCTTTGCCGCAAGATTTTTATCTGCGTCCGGCGGGAAAAAATTATTCACCGCTCTCGGCTTGTCGTGGTTCTCGAAAAAAATCGGATAGCGACCGTTATGCGCCGTCGCCTTTTGACTTGCCGTGAAAGTTTTTTTCCAATCGCTCAATTTCCACTCGCTCACCGCGTGCCAAGTTTCGCCGCCCGGAAACATTATATT
>CAJOFG010000079.1 GCA_905233965.1 uncultured Selenomonadaceae bacterium | reverse complement strand
GTTCCCTCCGACACCGAGTTCCAAAAATAAAATTTTCGCTCCGTCCGCGTCCTCCAAAAATTTTTTGTAACGCTCCGATGCTTTATGCCAACCTTCGTCCTCAACAAATGTATCGTCGATTCGCAAATTCGTCGTCATCGGTTCGCCGCATTTCGGACAGCGCGGAATGAGTTCGGACGGAATTTTCATATCTTTTTCCCGGCTCATCATTTCGCGAATAATTTTTTCGTTGTCGTAAGTTTTTTTATGGCACGGTGTCGAACATTGGAAAAGTCCGTAATCGCCCTGCGTGTAAAAAAGTTTTTCCTTGTCGAACCCGAATTTTTGGAAACAATGATCCACGTTTGTGGTTATGACGAAATAATTTTTGTCGCGCACCGAATTTAACAGGTCGGCAAAAATTTTTTTGTTCGGCGGGTCGGTGTAACGATTGACGAAAATATTTCTGCACCAAAAAGCCCAAAATTCCTCCGGCGTTTCGTAAGGATAAAATCCGCCGGAGTACATATCCTCAAAAAAATATTTCTCGCGGAAGTCGGAAAAATATTTCTCGAAACGTTCGCCGGAATAAGTGTAGCCCGCCGCGACGGAAAGTCCGGCACCGGCTCCGATGACGATAAAATCCGACTCCGCGATTTTATTTTTCAGTCGTTCGACTTCATTTGAGTAAGCTCCGATAAATTTTGAGATCTTCGTCTTTAAAGACATTGAATATCACCTCGATATTATTTTCGCGTTGAAATTCCGAAACCGTTTGAATTGCAAGTTCGGCGGCGCGGAAATTCGGAAAATGAAATTCGCCGGTGGAAATGCAACAGAACGCGATATTTTTCAAATTGTTTTCTGCGGCAAGTTCCAAGCACGAACGATAACAGGAAATCAAAAATTTTTCGTCGCGCTCCGTGACTTCCGCGCCGACAATCGGTCCGACCGTGTGAATTACAAATTTGCATGGAAGGTTGAACGCCGGAGTAATTTTAGCCGTGCCGGTCGGTTCTTCGTACCCTTGACGCTCCATAATTTCCGCGCAAAAATTTCTGAGTTGAACGCCGGCGAAAGTGTGAATGGCATTATCGATGCAACGATGATTCGGAACGTAACAGCCGGTCATTCCGGAATTTGCGGCGTTGACAATCGCATCACATTCCAAAAGCGTAATGTCGCCCTGCCACAAAAAAATTTTTTCGCGAATCGGTTTCAAGTCGGAAAATTTTGTAATGCCCTTGCTCCTCAACTCGGTTTGCAAATATTCGTCCTGAATTTTTAAAAACTCGTCGGAAATTTTTTTCGGCGGTCGAATGTTCATCAAGCCGCGCAATAATTTTTTTTGTGTCCCTTCGTCGTCCGGCAATTCGTCCGTCGATTGATTCATTTCCTCCAGCAAAAAATTTATCAGTCGGATTCTTCTTTCGCTTTGATTCATAATTTTGTCATCTCCGAAATTTTTTCACGATTTCTTTTTCCGCGTCGTCTATTGTAAAAATTTTTGTGTCAACGTCAAATCCGGATTTTTTCAACCGGAACATTATTTGAGTTACCGGCGGCGGCAAAAGTCCGGACGTTTCCAAAAGTTCCGGGCGCGAAAAAAGTTCTTGCGGCTCACCGTCGAATAAAATTTTTCCGTGCGTCAAAACCAAAACCCGGTTCGCAAGTTTTACGATGTCCTCCGGCGAGTGCGAAACAAAAATTATCGTCACGCCGGATTTGTGCAACTTGCGAATTTCTTCCGTCAAATTTTTTTTGGCTCCGGGATCAAGCCCGGCTGTCGGTTCGTCGAGTATTAAATATTTCGGCTTGAGTGCCAAAATTCCGGCGATTGCCACACGTCTTTTTTGTCCGCCGGAAAGTTCAAACGGCGAAACATTTTTCAACTCCGGAGAAAGTCCGACAAGTTTCATCGCGTATTCGACGCGCGCGGAAATTTCTTCGTCGCTCAGTCCGAAATTCGCCGGTCCGAACGCAATATCTTTTTCGACGGTTTCTTCAAAAAGTTGATGCTCCGGATATTGGAAAACAATTCCGATTTTCCGCCGGGCATTTTTTTTCGCGACCGGTTCCCCGTCAATTTCAACCGTGCCGTTTTTAAATTCGATAAGTCCGGAAATAATTTGTATCAGCGTGGATTTCCCGCTGCCGGTGTGTCCGGCTATCGCCAAAAAATCTCCTTCGTTCACGCGGAAAGAAATTTCGTTCAGCGCGGTTTTCTCGAACGGAGTTTTCTTCATGTAAGTGTAAGTCAAATTTTTTACGTCAATCATTTTTCAAATCGGTTCAAAAGCGTTTCCCCAAAGTTTCGCCTTGAGTACGTCATAATAATTTTTGTCGGCAAATTTTACAATCCGCGCAGTTTTTTGGGATTTGCGGACGACAATTTCATCGTTCGGCTGAATTTGAAAACTTTCCTGCCCGTCGAGCGTCAACATCAAATTTTTGTTCGCGGAAATTTTTATCCGGACTTCATCATCTTCGCTGACGACGAGCGGACGCATTTGGAAAGTGTGCGCGCAAATCGGAGTTATAATCAGGGCGCGAATCGTCGGATTTAAAATCGGTCCTCCGGCACTCAACGAGTAAGCGGTCGAACCGGTCGGACTTGAAACGATAAATCCGTCGGCTTTACAATGCGTCAGGTAAGTGTCGTTGATAAAAATATCGAGCCGCAACATTCGGGCGGTACCGCCTTTTGAAATTACAACGTCGTTAATCGCGTTGCCCAAAAATTTATTCGACAATTCATTTTTGACAAACGCACTCAGCAAAAGTCTGTTCTCAATCATAAATTCGCCGAGCAAAATTTTTCCCAGCCGGCTTTCCAATTCGCGCGGCTCAATGTCAGCCAAAAATCCCAGCGTCCCCAAATTTATTCCGCAAACCGGTATCCCCTGCTCCCGAAATTTTCTGCACACGCCCAGCAAAGTCCCGTCCCCGCCGATTGAAAGTGCCAAGTCCATGTGAACCCGTTCGATACACGGCAAACCGAATTCCTCTTTGCGAAATTGTCTTGCCTCCGTCGCCGGCATGACGAGACGAACATTTTTGTTTTTGTAAAACTCGAAAATGCGATCCACGATTTCCCCCGAACGTCTTTTGCTCATGTTCGGGCAAACGGCGATCTGCATCATTCCGGCATCAACGCCGAACACCGTGCCGAAAATATTTTGTCGTGCCATTTCCGTTACAATCCCTCCGAATTTTTTCTTGCAACGAATTTTACAAAAAAAAATTTCCCCGTTCAACGAAAAAATTTTTTTCGTGCCTTCAAAAATTGCCGGGCGGTTACAAACTTGATATAATATCCGAAAAATTTTTCGGAGGAGAAAACAAATTGATTTTAAGAATTATCACGGGAGTTATCGGAATTTTAATTGCGGCGGTCGTGATTCAATTCGGCGGCGTTCCGTTCGTCGCGCTTGCAATTTTGTTGTCGCTCGTCGGCTGGCACGAATTTTCTTCGGCGTTCGGGAAAAACGGAATTGAAACGGCGTACATTTTCGGCGCGTTGAGTTTGCTGTTGCTCCCTCTCTGCGCGTGGATCGGGAACACGTCGGAAATTTTGGCGGTGTTGACTTGCGCGACGCTTTTAATTTTTTTGCTGACGGTTTTTTTGGGACGTTCGCCGGTTGATTCGTGCGTATCGGTTGCCGGAATTTTGTACATCGGTTTGCCGTTCGTCCATTTGATTTGGCTGAGATTTTTTACGGAGGAAAAGAATCCGGAGGCATCTTTTGCCGCCGCACAAAATTTGGCGAACTCGATTTCAGCCGGACAAATTGACTTTATGCAAATTTTTTCCGGCGCGAATTTCGATACCGGTTGCGCGTTGATTTGGATTTTATTCGCCTGCACTTGGGCAAGCGATACGTTCGCTTACTTCGTCGGCTCGGCGATCGGTTCTCACAAACTTGCATCGTCAATCAGTCCGAACAAAACGATTGAAGGTTTTATGGGTTCACTTGCCGGGACGACTTTAACCGGTGTTGTCGTCGGGAATTTTCTTTTCGGGTTCCCGTTGATTCAAATGGCGGTTGCCGGATTTATTTTGGCGATTGTCGCGACGCTCGGCGACTTGGTGGAGTCGGTTATAAAAAGATTTACCGGGATAAAAGATTCCGGATTTTTGATTCCCGGACACGGCGGAGTTTTGGACAGGTTCGACAGCATTTTTTACACCGCGCCGGTTTTTTATTACTTCGTCGTGTTGAGCGGGATTGTTTAAACGGAGGAAACAATGGATTTCAAAGACAAAAAAATTTTGGTTATCGGTGCCGGCATCAGCGGATTTGCGGCGGCGAAGATTGCAAAAAAATTCGGTGCGTCGGTAATTTTGAGTGACGCGAAAAACGAGAGCGATTTAAAATTTGATTTTTCCGAACTGCGAAACGCCGGAATTAAATTGAGTTTCGGAGCGCAGGACGAAAAACTTTTGGAAGGAATTGATTTGATAATCGTTTCACCCGCCGTCCCGCTCCGTATTCCGATTTTGCAAACGGCGTTGAAAAAAAATATTCCGGTGACAAGCGAAGTCGAAGTTGCATTTAACTTGTCGAAGTCCCCGATTTGCGCCGTGACCGGCACGAACGGAAAGACCACGACGGTTACCTTGTTGGGATTGTTGCTCGAAACGGAATTTGAAAAAGTCGGAGTCGGCGGAAATATCGGAACGCCTTTGAGCGAAGTTGCGCTTGAAGTCGGCGAAGGCGGCGCGATTGCGGCTGAAATTTCAAGTTATCAAATGGAAGCGTCGGATAAATTTCGTCCGCACGTTTCCGCGATTTTGAACGTCACGCCGGATCATTTGAAACGTCACGGCACGATGAAAGTTTATCAAGAAATGAAGGAAAAAATTTTTGCGCGGGAAACCGAAAAAGATTTCCTCGTTTTGAATTTTGACGATGAACAGTCATCAATCGCGCTCAGAGCATCACTTTGGCAATTGACTCTCCTCATGATTTCCGATCATCCATTTCTCGGAGTGGGCTGGGGATCATATCGATTTGCGTTCGAACCGTACAATTTTCTGCTGAATCAATCTCATTCGAGCGCAGAAATCCTCAACGCGAGCAATTTATATCTGAATTTCGCGGCAGAAATCGGAATCGCTGGAATGATCTCGATTTTATGGTGCGTCGCTGAGCCAATTATCATTGCATTTCGACTTGAATGGCTCGAGGAAAAAATTCAAGCATTTCGAATTCGAATTCAAACGTTTATCAAAATCAAAGTGATGAAATTTTTTACTCCGCCCGATGAAAAAATTTCTGATCGTCCCAAAGTCGATTTGAAAAAACATCCCAAAATCGAGTCAAAGATCGAATCTAAGCTCGAATCGAAAATCGAAGATCAAATTGAAAAATCTCCCGAACAAAAAAAATCTCTCGAAGATCAATCTTCCGAAAAATCGTCCTATCAATCTCCGAGAGCCACAGTCATTTCATTCGAGCAAAAGCGTCACGAAAAAATTTCCGAGCAGATGAATGAAGGATCAATTCGCGATCGATTAAAAACGAATTTGCGAATCGAAAATCTGTTTAATTGGACAGAAACTGAATTATTCAATGGCTTGCGATTAGGAATTGGATTAGCATTGATCTCAATCTTGATCAATGGGTTTGCATATGATCTTCCAAGTGATTTTGCATCGGCGAGTTTGATTTGGATTTTAATTTCTATTCTGATTTGCGTCAGCGA
>CAJOFG010000078.1:6276-8354 GCA_905233965.1 uncultured Selenomonadaceae bacterium | reverse complement strand
TCTTGAGTGTGTGCCGGAAGTGCGCTGTAACGAATGCCCATTTCGGAAATTTTTGCATAAGCCGGTTGCAGAGCCGTCATCAATTCGGTTTTCAACTGCGCATCAATTTCCGAACGGTTGTAAACGTCGGTGACATTTCCGCAAACGTTCGTGTAAAAAAGAATCGGGTTTACGATTTTGTAACTGTACGAGCCGAAACATTTAATCGAAATATCCATGTCCAGCCCGATATTGTTATCGACTACGCGGAAAGGTACCGGAGTCGGCGTGCCGTACTTGTTGCCGGTAATTTCTTTCATGTTGAAGTAATAGATGCGCTGATCTTTCCCGGTGTCGCCGCCGAAAGTGAAACGCTCTTTAATTTTGAAAAACATTTCCTGAATGTTCGTCGCGAGATCGCCGCCGCCGAAAAGTGACGGTTCGGCGTTTTTGTCGTAAGTGTATTGTCCGGGATTGGAACAAAATTCGACGACTTCGCCCTGCTGAACAATCATCATGCACTGTCCGTTGTTCACCGCAATGACCGAGCCTTGCGTTATGATGTTATCGTCGCCGGAATTTGAACTGCCTTTGCCGGTTCTGCGATGTCCCTTCGCAACCAAAATATCTGAGGACAAACTGTCGCAATAAAAAAATTCTTTCCACTGGTCGCCGAGAACTCCGCCGGCCGCTCCCATTGCTGCTTGAATAAGACCCATTATTTGAACACTCCTTATCCGTTAAAAATTTTGTTTGCGAAAAAATTCTTTGTACGGAATAATTCTTGACGGCGACAAATTATTCCTGCCGATTGGCTTAAAATCCGGACTTTGAAAATTTTTTTACGCCGTCTTGACAATTTTACAAGCCGCTTGCTTTTATTTCCCGTAAAGTTTAAAATATCCCGCAACAGATTGAAAGGAGAGCTCTGATGAGTATACTTGACAAGATAAAAAAAATTTTGCCGAAAAGAAAACCGCCGGAATTTAAAAATAACGTGCCGAAAGAAAGAGAAAACATTCGTAAAGCGTTCGGCGCATATTGTAAAGCGAATCACGAATCGAAGGACGGAAAACTTTGTCCGAAATGTACCGCGCTGTTGACGACGGTCATGTTGAAAATTCAGCGTTGCCCCTACGGTATAAGAAAATCCGTTTGCGAAACTTGCGAAACTCCCTGCTTCGGCGAAGAGGCGACGAAAGAATTTTCAAAGACGATGGAAGGCGGCAGAAAAAAACTTTTGCTGTCCAGCCCGATGATGACCGTCAAACACAAAATTGCCGGACTCGGTGCGAAGTACGCGAAAATTCAACGCCAAAAAGATTACACCGAAAAGCAGAAGGAAAACGAGGAGAAAGCAAAATCCAAAATCGCAAATGCTTTCCGTTCGCCGAAAAAATCAAAATCAAAATCCAAGAAGAAAAAGAAAAAATAATTCCTCAAATTCCAAAAGGTGATTTGATTGCTTGAAAAATTACAGAGAGTCGAAGACAAATTTTCGGAAATTGAATCTCAACTCGGCGATCCGTCAGTCGTCGCGAACGTCGAACGGTTTACAAAATTGACGCGGGAACTTTCGACACTCGAACCCGTTGTAAAAAAAATAAGAGAGTACAAAAAAATCCTCGCTCAACTGGACGAGGATAAAATTTTGCTTGAAACTTCCGACGACGAAGAATTAAAAAATTTGGCGGCGGAGGAACTTTCCGAACTGCGAAAAATAAAATCCGATTTCGAGGCAGAATTTCCGATTTTACTTTTGCCGCACGACCCGAACGACGAAAAAAATGTCATCGTCGAAATTCGCGGAGGTGTCGGCGGGGAGGAGGCGGCACTTTTCGCCGGCGACCTTTTCCGAATGTACACGCGCTACGCCGAAAAACAGAATTGGCGCGTCGATATTGTCGAATCGAATCCGACGAACATGGGCGGCTTTAAAGAAATTTCTTTCACGGTGGACGGAGCCGGAGCCTACAGCAAATTGAAATACGAGAGCGGCACTCACCGGGTTCAGCGCGTTCCGGTCACCGAGTCCGGCGGCAGAATACATACCAGCGCGGTTACCGTTGCCGTCCTCCCGGAAGTTGAAGAAGTCGAAG
>CAJOFG010000078.1:474-6258 GCA_905233965.1 uncultured Selenomonadaceae bacterium | reverse complement strand
CACTTATTGCGCGAGCGGTGCCGGCGGGCAATACGTCAACCGAACGGAAACCGCCGTCAGAATTACTCACCTGCCCACCGGAATTGTCGTTCAATGTCAGGACGAAAAATCCCAACTCAAAAATAAGGAAAAGGCAATGCGCGTTCTCCGTGCGCGCGTGCAAGACGTTGCAATTCGCGAACAAAACGATGCGATAGCGGCGGACAGAAAAAATCAAGTCGGCAGCGGCGACCGGAGCGAACGTATTCGCACATACAATTTTCCGCAGGGACGGGTGACGGATCACAGAATCGGTTTGACACTTCACAAATTGCCCGGCGTTTTGAACGGCGAACTTGACGAATTGATTTCCGCTTTAATCACCGCCGACCAATCCAAAAGATTGGCTCAACAAAATTGAACGGAGAAAATTTTATGGAAATTGAACTTGAAGGATTGAAAATTGAGTGGGACGACAAAAAATCCGAAATAAATCGAAAAAAGCACGGTATAAGATTTTCAATCGCCGCCCGTGTTTTTCTCGACGAGAATCGCTACGAAGAATTTGATGAACTCCACAGTGACGATGAGGACAGGTACAAAACGATCGGCAAAGTCGGAAAAATTCTTGTCGTGATTTACACCGAACGCGAAGACAGGACAAGAATTATTTCTGCCCGACTTGCGGACAAAGACGAGGAGGGAAAATATTATGGGCAGTATTTTGGTTTATAAAGGTATGCCGCCGATGACCGACGAAGAACTTGCCGAACTCGAAGAACTTTCCAAAATGAAAGATGAGGACATCGATTACAGCGATATTCCGAAAATTACCGACGAAGAGTGGAAAAAATTTTATCGCGTTCACCCGCGAAAAAATGAGTTGAGAAAAGTTGCGGATTGAAAAATGGAATACAAAATTATTGATTTGTTCGCCGGGATAGGCGGTATTCGTCTGGGCTTCGACAGAGTTTTCGGAGAGAAAGCCCGGACTGTTTTTGTCAGTGAAATTGATTCGTCGGCGCAAAAAACTTACACGGCAAATTTCGGTGACGAAATAAAAATTCACGGCGACATCACGAAGGTTAATGAGAACGAAGTACCGGCATTTGACATTTGTCTTGCCGGTTTTCCGTGTCAGGCTTTTTCGATTGCCGGACGACACGGCGGCTTTGACGACGATTATCACGGCGTTTGTCGCGGCACACTTTTTTTGGACGTTGTGCGAATTTGCGACAGGCATAAGCCTAAAATAATTTTTTGCGAAAATGTCAAAGGTCTTGTCATGCACGACAAAGGCAGGACGTTTAAAATTATTCGCGGTGCGTTTGAGCAAATCGGGTACAAAGTTCATTACAAAGTTTTGAACAGCAAAGATTTCGGCGTTCCGCAAAACCGGGAGCGGATTTATCTTGTCTGTTTCCGGAATGACGTTGACGACAAAAATTTTAAATTCCCGGAGCCGATCGACAAAAAAATTTCTCTCTCCGACATTTTGGATCCCGCACCGATTCCGGCGAAATATTATTTGAGCGACGTTTACCTCGACACTTTGCGCAAACATAAAGCCCGGCACGAAAAAGCCGGCAACGGGTTCGGCTACGAAGTCCGGGACTTGAACGGAATTGCCGGAGCGTTGGTGTGCGGCGGCATGGGGCGCGAAAGAAATTTAATCGTTGACAGCCGGGAACATTCAAAAATTCCGACGACTCACATTAAGGGAAAAATAAACGACGAGGACATCAGAAAAATGACTCCCCGCGAATGGGCAAGACTTCAGGGTTTTCCGGAAAATTTCAAATTGCCGGTTGCCGACGTTCACCTTTACAAACAGTTCGGAAATTCCGTTTCGGTCAACGTCATTGAGGCGATAGCGCGAGAGATTAAAAAAATTTTGCCATGAAAAAAATTATCGCAGCCGACGCTTTGAAGTCGGCGAAAAAAATTTTTACCGACGCAAAAATCGACACGCCGGGACTTGATGCGGAAGTTTTGCTTGCCGAAGTTTTGCACACGGACAGGTTGTCGCTTTACGTTCACCCGGAAAAAATTTTGTCCGACGAAGAATTTTCCCGCTTTAAAAATTTCGTCGAACGTCGCGCAAAAAAAATTCCCGTCGCTTACATTGTCGGGAGAAAAGAATTTTTCGGCATGAATTTTTTCGTCACGCCGGAAGTTTTGATTCCCCGCCCTGACACGGAAATTTTGGTGCAGTTCGTTATCGACGCTTTGAAAAATTTTCCGGGTGCCAAAATTGCCGACATCGGAACCGGCAGCGGCGCGATTTGCATTTCGATTTTAAAAAATCTTCCCGGTGCAACGGCGGCAACCGTCGATATTTCGCCCGGCGCGCTTGAGGTTGCGAAACGTAACGCGGAAAATTTGCAACTCGCCGACAGGATAAATTTTTTTCCCGGCAATATGTTTGAGCCGCTCGCCGGAAAAATTTTTGACTGCATAGTTTCAAACCCGCCTTACATTCCGACGGACGAAATTAAAAATCTTCAGCCGGAAGTCAAGACCGAACCGAAAATCGCACTCGACGGAGGAGTTGACGGCTTGAATTTTTATCGACAACTCGTTAAAGCCGCGCCGGATTTTTTGTCGCCGAACGGACTTATTGCTTTTGAAATCGGTATCGGGCAAGCGGAGGAAGTTAAGAAAATTATTCTTCGCGACGAAAAATTTTGTGAGATAAAAATTTTGAAAGATTTATCCGGCATCGACAGAGTTATTGCGGCAAGGAAAAAGTGATATGGAAACAAAAATTTTAAAACCGACAAAAGAAAATTTGCAACGCGCCGGCGAAATGATTCGCGCCGGTGAACCGGTCGCATTCCCGACGGAAACGGTTTACGGTCTCGGCGCGGACGGTTTGAATGTCGCGGCTTGCAAAAAAATTTTCGCCGTCAAAGGTCGTCCCGCCGATAAACCTTTGAGCCTGCACGTCGCGAATTTGGAAACGGTCGAAAAACTTGTGAAAAAAATTTCTCCGGCGGCGGAAAAACTTTTCAAAAAATTTTGTCCCGGTCCGTTGACGATAATTTTGGAGAAATCCGAAATTGTTCCGGACTTCGTGACCGGCGGCAAAAAAAATGTCGGTATCCGTTTCCCCGACAACGAAATTGCACTTGCGCTGATAAAAATTTCCGGCTGTCCCGTAGCCGCACCCAGCGCAAATATTTCCGGCATGAGTCCGCCGAAAAATGCGGAGGAAGTTTTAAAAAATTTTTCCGGCAAAATTCCGGTCATCTTGGACGGCGGCAAATGTAAATTCGGAATTTCTTCGACGGTCGTCGATTTGTCCGGCGACGTTCCGAAAATTTTGAGAGCCGGCGCGATCACGGAGGACGAAATAAAAAATTGTTTGTGAGGTGAGTTAAATGAGCAGAACCGAATTTGAATTTACCGACAACGTAATGTATTTAAAAGGTGTCGGTCCTCGACGGGCGGCGGCGTTGGAAAAATTAAACATCGTGACAATGTACGACTTCCTGACACATTACCCCCGCGCTTACGAAGATCAACGAACGATAACGCCCATCGCAAATTTGGAATTGGATCAAACTTCGGTTATCGTCGGCAGACTTTCAAACTTGAGCATGAGGGAAACGCGAACCGGTTTAAAAATTATTTCGGCGATTTTGTCCGACAGAACCGGACACATTCCGCTGACGTGGTTCAATCAGGAATACATCATGGAAAAGTTGAGCGACGGCATGACGCTTGTCGTAATCGGCAAAACGAAATTGGACGGCTGGTCGGGCGAACCGGTGATGAATCAAATTGCAAGTTTTTCAATTTTATATCCGGGCGAAAAACCGCGTCTGGGAATCATGCCGATTTACCCGGCGACCGCCTCACTTAATCAAAATTTTTTCCGTGCGGCAATGACGAACCTTTTAAACAAAATGCCGGCACTCCCGGAAATTTTGCCGAAAAATATTTTGGACGAACTGAATTTAATTCCGCTCGACGTTGCGATGCGTTCCATACATTTTCCGCCGACTCCGGAATATTTGCACGCGGCGCGCCGGCGTTTGGCGTTCGACGAATTATTTTTGATTCAGTGCGGCTTAATGCTCATCAAAAAGCAGACACGCGACGAACGGCTCGGAATTTCCTGCGAAAAGAACGGACGACTTTTGAAAACGGTTTACGAAAATTTGCCGTTTGAATTGACCGGAGATCAGAAAAAAACTTTCAAGACCGTTGCAAAAGATATGGAAAGCAAATTGCCTATGCGCCGACTCATTCAAGGCGACGTGGGCTCCGGAAAAACGGTTGTGGCAATGCTGGCACTCGTAAAAGCGGTTGAGAACGGACTGCAGGGCGCGTTCATGGCACCGACCGAAATTTTGGCGAATCAACATTACGAAACTTTTTCGACAATGCTGGAGCGGTTCGGAATCCGCGTTGCACTTCTCAGCGGAAAAGTTACGCGCTCGGCGAAGGTGAAAAAAGAAATTTACCGGCAAACAGAAAATCACGAAATCGACATCGTAATCGGAACTCATGCACTCGTTCAAGAAGGATTGAGTTTCGCGAAACTCGGACTCGTCGTCACGGACGAACAGCACCGTTTCGGAGTGGCTCAGCGTTCGTCGCTCGAAAAAAAAGCAGAACTCATTCCGGATATGCTCGTCATGACGGCAACACCCATTCCGCGAACAATGACGCTGACGGTTTACGGCGACTTGGACGTTTCGCTGATAAAAGAGATGCCGCCGGGCAGAAAGCCGATAAAAACAATTTCGCGGCACATTCGCTCCCGGAATAAAGTTTATAATTTCGTCCTGGAAGAAATTTCCGCCGGTCGTCAGGCTTACGTCGTTTGTCCGCTGATTCAACGGAGCGATTCGGAAAAATTTCAAAATCTGGATCCGGCGATTGAAATTTACGAAATGTTAAGCAGAGGAATTTTTAAAAATGTTCCGTGCGGACTTCTTCACGGCAAAATGAAACCGAAGGAAAAAGATGAAGTCATGGAAAAATTTCGCACCGGCGAAACAAAATTGCTCGTTTCCACAACGGTTATCGAAGTCGGCGTGGACGTTCCCAACGCAAGCGTCATGGTCGTCGAACACGCGGAGCGTTTCGGTCTGGCGCAACTTCATCAACTGCGCGGCAGAGTCGGGCGCGGTTCGCAAAAATCTTACTGCATTTTAATTTCGGACAGCAAAGCCGACATCGCGAAAGCACGAATGGAAATTTTGGAATCGACGAACGACGGATTTAAACTTGCGGAAAAAGATTTGCAACTGCGCGGACCCGGACAATTTTTCGGCGAGGCCCAGCACGGACTGCCGGATTTAAAAATTGCCGACGTTTTCCGCGACGTTGAAATTTTAATCGCGGCAAGAGATGCGGCGGAAAAATTTGTTACCGACGAAGAAGACTTAAATTATTTCGTAAGCTTGAGAAAAAATCTCGCGCTGGCTTACGGCGAAAAATTTCAACAAATTACCGAAGCTTAAAATTTTAAAATTCCCCTGCGGGGGGTTATTTTTTTTTCGCGCCGGGTGTATAATTCGCCCGGTTAAAAAAATTTTTTTTGGGGGGCTTAAAAATATGTGTGCGGAATGCGGTTGCGGAAACAATAACGGAAATACCCGGATGCAATTCATCGCCAAAGGTTACACGGAAGAAAATGCAAAGGCGATTGAAAAAAATTTGCTCGGACTTCCCGGCGTCATGTATGTTCACATTCACACCCACGACGGGGAAACCACGATTGACTATTCGCCGGCAAAAACCGGTTTGAAAAAAATTTTGGAAGTGTTCGATGTTCACAATGTCGAGGCG
>CAJOFG010000078.1:0-430 GCA_905233965.1 uncultured Selenomonadaceae bacterium | reverse complement strand
TTTTTCTCCGAAGGGATTTTTTATTGACCGAAAAAGTGAACCGGTCTATAATCAAGTCAGCAAAAAATCGAAGAGCGGACGACTTGGTAACGTCGGTCTCCTCTGCGAAAATTACAGATGGTCAAGACCGCCGTCAGGCGGTTTTTTACTCAGCGAAAAATCGCGATGTAACTAAACAGATTCTGAAAGAATATAACCGTCAAATTGCAAAAAAAATCCCTCCGGAAAAAATTTTTCTCCGAAGGGATTTTTTAATTTATGTTGCAAAAAATTTTTACTTGAGCATTGCCAACATCGTACCTGCCGCAACAGCCGTTCCGATAACGCCGGCGACGTTCGGACCCATTGCATGCATCAAAAGGTAGTTGCCGGGTTTCGATTTCATGCCGACGAGCTGACTGACACGCGCCGCCATCGGGACTGCGGAAAC
>CAJOFG010000077.1 GCA_905233965.1 uncultured Selenomonadaceae bacterium | reverse complement strand
TGCAAAACTTACTGCCCGGCTCAATCTTCTTTCCGCAATTCGGACAAAAATTTACCATTTTGATATCCCTCCGGAATTTCGTAAAAAAATAATCGTCAAGTCGTCATATGTTTTTTATAAATCGTCGTAATCATATTTCCGTTTTCCTGATGAATTTTTTTCCAAAGGATCCGGTCCGTATTTGTTTGCTCCGGGTGTTCCGCCGGTAAGAAAAAGGTACAACCCGATCAAAAAGAATGCACCGCCAAAACCGATAACCATACGTTCGTCGTCAATATAAAAATTATCGAATCCCAAATTCCAACACAATCTGTTTATTTGCCACGAAAAAGCAAAACAAATTGCCTGCATACTTGCAAAGCTTGCCCTGATTATCGCCAAAAAATTTCCTTTGTCCAAATCTTTTAACCGGCGAACGTCCAAACAATACGTAGACCACAAAAAGAATGATTGAGCGATTACATAAAACAAACCGAATTCTTGACGGAATAATGTTTGATCCAAAAAAATCCCGGCGGTCGACAAAATTCCTCCGAAAATTCCCAAAACCAAAATTCTCTTTAAGTAACGCAAACGATTTAATCTTCCGGTCGTGGTGAAAAACATTTGCCCTATTCCGGAGTCGGGAACAAATTCTTCTTTCGGCATTTCGTTTTGTTCGGTTTCTTCCTCGTCCGAAAATCCGGTCGGCGAATTGTTTTGAAAATCTTCAATCGGTTTTTGCGCGGAAAATTTTTTTAAATCGGTTGCCGGTTTTTGCGCGGTACTGTTTTCCGAATCGATTATACGGTTACCGCATGAACTGCAAAACTTACTGCCCGGCTCAATCTTATTTCCGCAATTCGGACAAAAATTTACCATTCGTACACACTCCTTTACTGTCCCATAATCGAAGTTCCGAGCTGTGTGTTGAATGATGATTCGTCTTCCGGTTTCCAAACTTTTTTATCTCTGTCCCAAATACAATTCACCGTAAAACTTCTGCTCCCGGATGATTGCAAATTTCCGACTTCTCTAACCAAAGTTTGAGTAAATGCTTCAATGATTTCCGCATTGCCTGCAAAGGGTGACATGGTTCGATCAACTTCGTTTACCGTTCTGTCTATCGCACCGCCGATATCCAAACAACTGACGGTAACTTCCACGACGGCGGAATCTTTGTCTTCGGAAATTAATTTTGTGGAAACATTCGATTTACGCAGAGAATCTACAACAGCCTCTGCAATACGTCGCGACTGATCGTTTGTAATACCATTTCCTACGGTTGATTGAAACGACTGAGCCAATCCGTTTATCATCTTATTTCTGAATCCGTCCGCATCCGCATTGGTACCGAATTTTGACAAACTCTCTTTGTCATGTTTCAAAATTGCATTGCAAAAATTTTTGATTGTGATTTCCGGGCTTTCTCTCTTCATGCAACCCGATACCAAAACCGAAATTAAAACCAAAGTCAGAAAAAAATAAACGTTCTTTTTCATATCATCTCCTCCTTTAAAAAGGATTATACCCCCCCCCGTTTGGGAGATGTCAATTCGGGAAAACAATTATTCCGGAAAAAATTTTTCATAAATGCACAATAAAAAATCGCCCGAACATTTTTTGTCGGGCGACCGGGAATATTTTATTTTACTTCATTTGAGTGTGAAGGACAATTTGCACAACCGCAGTTGCAAGTCGAACCGCCGCTTTCGCAGCAAGCCGCTTCGCCTTTGAAAAAACTTTTGTAAATCGTTCTCAAACCGTATCCGAATGCACCGGCGATTAAAATTCCGAGTACAACCGTTGCAACCATGAAATCATCTCCCTCAAATTTTTTTACTCAAAACCGAGAAGTTTTCCTCCCTGATAAACCAACAGCGACAAAATCCAAGCGACTCCGCAGGTGTACAAGAACGCAAAGCCCATCCACTTCCAGGAGCGGGTTTCTTTTTTTATCGTACCCAATGCGGTGACGCACGGCGAATAAAGCTGTACGAAAATCATGAAGGCGATCGCCGTCAAAGGTGTAAAGGTCGTTCCCAAAGAAGTTGCCGCCAAAAGTGAGGATGCCTCTTCCGCTTCGTCCGGCTCCGTCGAAACTTCATCTTCCGCGCCGTAGAGGATACCCATTGTCGAAACAACAGCTTCCTTCGCCAAAACTCCGGTTACGATTGACGCGCCGGCTTCCCAAGTGTCAAATCCCTGCGGCGCAAAAAGTACAGCCGTCGCCGAACCTATTCCGGCAAGATAACTTTCGTCCATGTCCTCCGTCATGCCGGAAGAATTAAAGTTGCTCAAGAACCAAATCGCGATTGACATCGAGAAAATAATCGTGCCGGCTTTTACGAGGTAGCCTTTGCCTTTGTCCCAAGTTTCCAGCAAAACCGTTTTAATGTCCGGCATACGATAAGGCGGGAGGACTCTTCGCCTTTGAAAATTGTTTTCGTCAAAACTTTTGCCATTAAAATCGCAACGATAATTCCGACGAAGTACATCGCAAAAACTATGTTCGCCGCATTCTCCGGGAAGAACATCACCGCGAAGAGTGCGAGAATCGGGACTTTCGCGTTACAAGTCAAAAACGGCGTAACCAAAATTGAAATCATTCTGTCTTTGTGAGTGTCGAGCGTCCGCGCACCCATAATCGCCGGAACGCCGCAACCGAATCCCATAATCAAAGGCATGATACCTTTTCCGCTGAGTCCGGCTCTTCTCATAATCGGATCCATGACGAACGCAACACGCGCCATGTAACCGGTGCCGTCAAGAAAACTGAGGCAGAGGAACAAAGTGAAAATCAGCGGAACGAAACTTAAAACCGCACCGACACCGACAATAATTCCGTCGGAGATAAGCGACTGCATCCAATCCGCAACGCCGGCATCAGCCATTGCCTCAGTTGCCCAAACCGCCAAATCTTCCTCAAAAAATTCTCCGAGCAAATCGGCGAGAGGTTGACCGACCCAATTAAAAGCAATTTGAAACAGGAGATAAAAAATTGCAAGCATTATGACGAGAGCGGAAATTCCGTTCGCGAGGTATGAGTCCAGCTTGTCGGTGAAAGTTTTGTCCGTCGCGTTGACGGTGACCGCGCTTTCCATAACTTTGTCGATAAAATCATAGCGGGCGGTTATAATTTCTTCTTCCATTTCTTCCGGCGAAATATTTTTTGCCCGAATTGCATTTACTCTGTCGATATGTTTCAGAACTTCTTCGCCGGGTTTGTAATTCGACATTCGTGTTTCGGTGAAAACGTCCAGCAAAACTTTTACGCTTTTGTTACTGCGTCCGACCGTGTTGGTTACCGGCATACCGAAAATTTTTTCAAGCTTGCTTTCGTCGATTTTAATTCCGTGCCGTTTTGCCTCGTCCATCATGTTCAGGTTGATGATGAGCGGAATACCGTGTTCCATGAGTTGGAGCGTCAAAAAAAGATTTCGCGCAATGTTCGACGCGTCGATAATGTTCACGACAATATCCGGTTTATTTTCCAAAAAATAATTGCTGACGACTTGTTCTTCTTGAGAACGTGCGTTCATCGAATAAGTTCCGGGCAGATCGACGACGGAAATGGTTCTTCCGTTGTAGTCGATCATGCCGACTTTTTTGTCAACCGTCACGCCCGGCCAGTTGCCGATTTTTTGCCGCGCTCCGGTGAGTTCGTTAAAAATTGTCGATTTACCGGTATTGGGATTACCGGTCAATGCTACAGATAATTTGTCCATTCCTTTACCGTCACTACTTTCCATGTCGTTTAAATCGCCGAAACCTTAATTTTTTCGGCATCGTGTTTTCTCAACGCCAAATTATATGAACGCAAACGGAGTGCAATCGGATCTCCCAAAGGTGCCGAGTTCAAAATTTCGACGCGCGTTCCGGGAATAAGTCCCATAGTCATGAGCCGCTGTTTCAATCCGGATTCGCCGATTGAATCAATTCTGACGGTCATGCCGACTTTCGCATCTTTCATCGTCAAGATTATCAACCCCCTAAAAATTACTTCGCGGATTCTAACACAGTTGATAATTTTTATCAACTTTTTTTGAAAATTATTCTCAGCTTTTTCAATCGGCGAAATAAAAAAGCTCCAAGCCGGCGAAAAATTTTTTCCCGGCTTGAAACCGATTCGCATATCGAAAAGTAATTTTGTCTGCAAAAAATTTTTACCGACGGGGACCGGGACGACGATGAGGAGGAGGAGGGGGCGGTCCGGGACGACGCGGAGGAGATCCGTAATGCGGGCGGTGAGGAGGCGGCGGAGGTCCGTAGTGAGGTCCGCGATGAGGACGGGGCGGAGGTCCGTAAAGCAGTTGAACGTCATCACTTGATGAAAGTTCTTCGGTCATTTCTGCAACCGATTCGGTTTGCACGGAATTTGTTTCTGCGGCTTCAACTTTGTCCGACGCGGCACCGAAAGTCATGACTCCGCAAACGAGCAATGCGGCAAAAAATTTTCCGGCGGTTTTCATGCAAATCACTTCCTTTTATAGTCGAGAAAAAATTTTATCTTTGTTCCCGGGGTTGATTTCCGTTTTGATTTTGTTCGGCATCTTCTTCCTCTTCAGCCGCGTTGCGCGGTCGAACCAATCCGGGATCGACACCGAGTTCCTTTGCAACGTCTTTCCAACGCCGGTTTATTTTTTTCATATCCAAAACTTCCTGAACATTTTTTCCGGACGCTTTCGCCAAACGACCGGCAATTCTGATGTCACGCGGGAAATAATGTTGTTCCATCAATTTTTTTACGGTGTTTATGTCGAGTTCGGAGCGTTCGGCAATGTCTTCGGCGACCATTTCTCTCATCGTTTCATTATATTTTTCTTCCGTAATTCCGAGAGCCTTCATCACGTCGAACCAGTCGGATTTCATTGCGAAGACTTGACGGAAAGATTTTCCGCTGACTTTTGCCAACATTGCCGCATAGTAAATGTCGTCCATGAATCTGTCTTCCTTGAGCGCGGTGAGTACTTCCTGTTCGTTGACATCGTATTGAGCGGCAATTTCTTTTGCGAGCGACGCTCTGTCCGCTTCACTCATCTGTTGCGGGGGAGGAGGGGGAGCCGCCGATACCGGAGCGGTTATTCCTCCGAAAAAGAAAGTTCCCGCCATGAGACCCGCCAAAATTTTTTTGCTCAACTTCATTTGCAAGCACCTCTTTCAAAAAAATTTTTGAGCAATTTTTTATGGAGTAACCGTTACACTTTGTGTGAGATAATTTTTTGTCGAAACAATTTATCGTTGAATTATTTCATCCGGATATTAACAAGGACAAGCTGTAAAGTCAAGTTAAGATCACATTAAAGAAAATTAAAACCGGATTAGAGAGATTGTTGCCGGCAGATAAAAAAATTGACGCGGAATTTTTCCGGAGAAAAAATCCTGCGTCGAGTAAAAATATTTTTGTTTTACCGATAAATTTTGGTCTGCCGCATTACTTCACGCCGATAATTTCTTTGCGAACATACCTTGCGTACATCGGAATTTTTTCAATCGTCTTGTCCAATCGGGGATTATCGTTCCATTTTTTGAAACTCCTTATCTCAGCTTCCGATTTACCTTTTTGAAAGAAGTTGTAAACTCCCTTGCTGAAATTTTGGCTGAACAGGAAAAATCTTCCCGCCTTTACGTTGAGGAAAAAGTTTATCCTGTTGTTTTTTTTGGTGACCGTGATTCTGTCTTTCATGGTCTTGCCCTCCCAAAATCGAACAATGAAAATTATTTTCATCCGGATACTAACACCGATAACCGGTATAATCAACTTAAGATTACGTTAAAGAAAATTAAAACCGGATTAGAGAGGATTTGAAATGTTAATCGACATAATAACTTTGTTCCCGGAAATGTTCGCCGGCGTTTTCGGAGAAAGTATAATCAAACGAGCGACGGAAAAAAATTTGTTGGAAATTCGTTTTACTCAACTTCGCGACTTCGCCTTCGACAAACACCGGCAAGTTGACGATTCGCCTTTCGGCGGCGGCAGCGGAATGGTTTTGAAACCGGAACCGATGTATCGCGCCGTCCGTTCCGTGTTGAGTTCGGAGGAAAATTTTTCGCGCCGAATAATTATCACCGACCCGACAGGTACGCCATTCAATCAGGAGAAGGCAAAAGAGTTGGCAACGTTCGACAGACTGATTTTTATTTGCGGGCATTATGAAGGTTTTGATGCGCGAATTTACAAACTTGCCGACGAATTGATTTCAATCGGCGATTACGTTTTGACCGGCGGGGAATTGCCGGCGATGGTGATTGTCGATGCGGTTGCGCGAATGATTCCCGGCGTTTTGGGTTCGTCGGAGTCTGCGGAAACGGATTCTTTTTTTTCCGGAATGTTGAGTTACCCGCAATACACTCGCCCGCGCGAATTTGAAGGAATGAGCGTACCGGAAGTATTGCTGTCCGGCAACCACGCGGAAATTTTGAAGTGGAGAACGGAGCAGGCAAAAAAAATTACCGGCAACAGACGACCGGATTTGTTGGAACGCTTGCCGGAAAATTGAGCGGCAAAAAAATCCTCCGAAGATTTTTTTCTGCCGACAAAAATCTTTTTACTTGTTGCTTTTGCGTCTGTTGCAATTCGCGCAGAGCATTTGACAATTTTCCGGGATTGTCTTGCCGCCTTTGCTCCACGGTGTGATGTGATCCGCTTGCATATCTTTAATATCGAACGGTTTGCCGCACTTCGCACAAATTCCGTTCTGCCTTTCATAAGCGGCACGTTTCATTTTGTCGCTGAACTTGCGAATACTCAAATGTTTTTCGTTGCCGTCGAAAAGGTAAGCGTAGATTCCGGAATTTTTCGTCACGTCATCATCTTCAAGCAGACGTTTAATCTCCGCATCAAATTTTTCAGCGTCGTAAATTTTGTCGCCGTACTCGTTGTAAAAAATTCCCCAATCCTGTCCCTGCATAATTTTTTTTCGGTATTCCGGGAAAGTCACTTTAACCCAGTCGATAACTTTTTTGAAGTACAGCCAAATATCGCCGGCGTTCGGGTCTTGCGCGTGTTTGTCCATGTATTCTTCAATTTCGATTTTGTCGCGCTTGGAAATCCATTTTAAAACCGTTTCCAAATAATCCTGACGACCGGGCGAACCTTTCATATAGTCGGCGGCAATTTTCACTGCGGGACAATTTTTTTTGCTGAAATATTTTTTCGCGTCGGTCAACCATTCGCCGGGATAAATCGCGTTCCGCATTTCCTGATCGTTCACCTGTACGCCGGCAATGTTCACGATTTTGAACCAATCCAACTTTTCACTGCTCGAACCGCCGCTGCAAATGTAAATCATCAATTTGTAATCAAGTATCTGATTTTTTTCGTCCTCCGGTAAATTTGCAAAACTTCTCCGCTCGAATGAAAAATCTCCGTTGAGATATTGACAGATCGAAATTGTTCGTTGCTGTCCGTCAAGCATTTCAAAATTTCCGTCGGCGTTCTTTACCCAGTACATGACGTTGAGCGGAAAATTTTTTTTGATGCTCTCGATAACTTTTTTGCGTTGCGCGTCTTTGTAAATAAATTCGCGCTGATATGCCGGGCGAACATTCAACCTGCCGCCGTAAGCACGACAACCTTTTTCCGCGCTGTCGATAAATCCTTCGGCGACTTCGCGAATCGGTATTTCGTTCAATTCGATTTTCATTGTGCCGAGTTGCATTTTATTTTCCTCCCGTCGCAATTATTTTTCACGTCGCCGAATTAAAATTCTCGGATAGGTATTTTTTAATTTTCCGTTGATATTTAAAACCGGTCCGGCATTCAGGTCACTGTAATTGGGATAATCTTCTTTTTTGTAAACTTTGCTTCGTAAACTCGGATCTCCCGCTCCGCGTTTTGCCATTCCCAAAATTTCAAATTGCTCCGGATTATATTTGTCCATGAAAGTTATCGGCACACCCATAACGCCGAAATAATCTTCCGGGATGTCGGCGGTCTTTGAAACTTCTATCGCGTCGTAGTTGTCGTATTTGGGGTAATCGTCCGGATTTTTGTAATACTCACGGAAAAGCGGAATATCTTCGTGGCGTTCTTCATAATCAATATTTGTGAGCCACAAACTGTTATTCGATGAAACTATTCTTCTGCCGTATTCGTCAATCCGTGCCTCAGTCCCGTAGAGTTCATATTTTTCCGGAACGATAAAGCCGCCTATCCACCTGCCCATTCCGTGACCGAGCCAAGCTTTATTATCTTTGAGCAACGGAAAAATTTCTTTGTAGGTGATGCAATTTATATTCCCGATAATCAAAAATTTTTTGTCGTATTCGAC
>CAJOFG010000076.1 GCA_905233965.1 uncultured Selenomonadaceae bacterium | reverse complement strand
CGATTGACACCGACAGCAAGACCATCAGCTTGACTTTGAAGAACGGTTCCACCGTTACGGTCAGCGATATTGCATCCGGCGTTACCAACGTGAAATTCCAGATCGGCAGCTCTTACTACAATGCAAACCTCGAAACCGGTAAATGGAGCAAAACCACAAAGTAAGATAAACGAATAAAATAATCTCGGGTTGAAACCTCAGCCCGGATAAAACTCAACCGGGAGAAAGTCCTTCGACTTCCTCCCGGTTTTTTATGTGGTATTTTTTACCGTATGATTTTGCGTTATAAAAAAACATCTCCCGATGTCGGAAGGGGTTTTACCGTTTTTGTCCGCAAGCGTAACGCCGGACTTTATTTAAAATGATTTATCTGCAAATGGTGTCTGTCCAATCGAACAATTCTTTCAAGTCGTAATCGCCGCCGTGACCTTGCCCCCACGGGCTGAAGAAATTCACTTGCGAGCCGTTCTCTTGAAGTTTGAGCGCGAGAATTGCCGGAATTGCCAACGCGGTATCTCTGTCAGCCGCACCGTGACGAATCCGGAAATATTTCGCAACCTTGACATCATTCCGCCCGATAAAATTCAGCGGGTTCATGATTTTAATCATTTCGTCGGAGGCAATTTCACCGCCGGCATTTTTTTGTACGAGTACGTTAAAATGTTTCGGATTGTTTCTTTCGTCGCCGAATTCGTCATTTTCCGCAGAACTCAAATCCGCTTTGTCGAACGCCGGAGCCGCCTTCATTCTGGTGACTGCCGCCGGATATTTTGCCATGTCCGCGTCGATAACTTTTCCGTCTTTAATCGTCAGCCATTTTTCGCCGGACAAATCTTTTCCCGCGTCAATCGCCGACTGCGCCGACTCGATATATTTCGACTTGATGAAGTCTTTGAAACTTCCGTTGCCGTTTTTGTCCAGCGTCAAAATTTTTCCCTTCTCGTCTTTCAAATGCAAACTGTTGACGTAATCCGGGAAGGCGGCGGACAAAATTTTTGAATATTTAATTTCGTCCTTCGTCATTTTAAACGGGTCGGTAACCGAAACCGGATTGTTCGCGGCATCCGCATCGACTTGAGCGACGGGTTCTTTTCCTCCCTTCGATCCTTTGTAAAGTCCGCGCGCTTTCAAATCTTCAATCTGCCACATCGCCGGATAATAATCGGTGACGTTTTGAAAAATCCATTCGTAAGCCGTGTCCGCATTTTCCAAATTCGTTATCGGGCAGTAAACGCTCGACGCAAAAATATCATCGCGTTCATTCGCCGCACCGATCATTTGCAAATATTTTTCAAACTCCGGAGCGTTGCCGGTACTTCCGAGAGCGGAGGACAGCGCACCGCCGGCAGATGTTCCGTTGGAAATAATTTTTTCGGTGTCGCCGGCAGGAAGTCTGTCGCGATTGAACCGGAGATAACGAACGGCGGCTTTGTAATCGACGATAAACGCCGGAGCTTTGCCGACGTAAACTCCGTTCTCCGTCGTCGTGCGTCCGCGAATCGCCGGGCTGACGACGACATAGCCGCGAGAAAGTGCGACAAGTTGCGCGTTCGGTTTGCCGGTCATTTCATCTTTTTCTTTCGGCTCCAAAATTCCGCCGGGCATATAACCGCCCACTCCGTTCGGCAAAAAAATCGGTGCGGTCTTTGCGGTGTATCCGTTAACAGTGCCGCCCTTAAAATATTCTGCCGGAATATAAATGCTCAGCGATTGCCGCGCAACGTTCGCCGGATTTTTGACGTAGACGATATTTTCATAAGCGAAAAATTTAATTTCGCGTCCTTCGTATGTCAAACTTTTTTCGATGCGGACAGCCGGATTGAAAACCAAATCGTAAACACCCTCCTCCGCGCTGACTCTTGCCGGAGAAAAAATCGCGCCGGGAAATTCCGGAGCGGTCGCGGTAAAAATTCCCGCGCCGAGCATTATCGCCAAAGTTTTCGCAAAAAATTTTTTACACATGAAAAAAATCCTCCCCCAAAAAAATTTTCTTGAAAAAATATTTCGGGAAGGATTGTACAATAATTTTATGAAAGCAATTCTGAAAAATTGCCCGGCAAAAAATTTTTTCCGTCCGGATTTATTTTATTTGACTTCGATAATTTTTGTCGGCGTGATGATTATGTCAACGTCGGAGTCGTTCGGCGTAACCGGCAAATCTTCGACGAGTTGAAAATCGAACGCCGGCGAAATTGTTTTCGCATTGGGAGCGAGTTTTAAAAATCTGTCGTAATAGCCGCCGCCGAGTCCGAGCCGGTGACCGTGAGAATCGAACGCCGCGCCGGGAACAATCACGCAGTCAATTTCTTTCGTATCGACAAAAGTCCTCAAATTTTGTTTGACAGTCAAAATTCCGAAGTCGCCGACTTCCAGCGCGTCTTTGTTCGGCAAAAGCACCGGGCGAATCGTTCCGCGCCCGACGATGAAAGGTATCGCCAAAATTTTTTCTTTTGCAAATGCGTCGTCAAAAAGTTCGTGCATTTGAATTTCTTCCGGCATTGACGCATACGCCATGACGGTTCTTGCATTTTGATAAACCGGGTGCGCCAAAATTTTTTGTACGACTTCATGACTTAATTTTTCGCGTTCTTCCGGAGAGAGCCCGGACCGTGCGGAAGTCATTTCCTTCCGCAAAGTTTTTTTCCGTTGAAAAATTTCTTCGCTCAATTTTTTTCACCGACCTTTTTACTTTTTGCTCTCGTCCCCGTTCTCGTCATCGTCTTTTGCGTCCTCCGGAACGATTGAATTTATCGCGCCGCGAACAACTTTTATTTCGACGTTGTCGGCAATTTTCAACATCAAATGTTCGTTGTAAAGTTCGGTAACTTTTCCGTAAATTCCGCCGACCGTCACGACTTCACAGCCGACTTTGATACTGCCGAGCATTTCGTCGCGTGACTTCCTCATCTGTTGCTGAGGACGATAGAGCAGGAAATAAAAGATAAACGCCATAAGAATTACGGGTGACCAACTTACCAAACTTGCAAAAGCTTCATTCTCCAATTTAAATTACTCCTTTCAAATTTTGCCGCGTTTAATCGCGTCCAAAGCTTCATACATATCATCAAAAATTCCGTCCGCAAGGTCGCGAATTTCCGAAGTGGGTTGAATCTGATCCGGAATCATAATCGCGACACACTTTGCCGCACGCGCTCCGCGAATCCCGTTCGGGCTGTCCTCAAAGACGTAACAATTTTCCGGCGCGACTTTAATTTCTTCAGCCGCCTTCAAAAAAATATCCGGTGCCGGTTTTCCGTTTGCAACCGTGTTGCCGCCGACGAGAGCGTCGAAATATTTTTCAATGCCGATACGCTTTACATTCCTTTCGATAACATTGACGCCGGAACTGCTGGCAATCGCCATCGGAATTTTGTTTGCGCGGAAAAATTTTAAAATCTCTGCAACGCCGGGCAACATTTCAAAATCTTCCTCCATACGTTTTTCCGCGAACCGGACGACGCGCCGGGCGTATTCTTCCGCATCGATTCCCGGATAAAAACCTTGAACGATATCCGGCATTTCTTTAAGACTTCGACCGCACATCGCCGCCGCGAGTGCCGGTTTTCTTTTCACACCGAAGTCGTCCGCCGTTTCAATCCAGCCCCGAGTGTAAAACTTTTCCGTGTCAAAAAGCGTTCCGTCCATGTCGAATATTGCGCCTTGTTTCAAAAATTATCCCTCCAAAAAAATTTTCACGATTTTCTTTATTATATCATGCCGGAAAATTTTTTATCAACTTTGCAAATCCTCACTTCGATAAGCGAAATAATTTTCGTAAAAATAACTTGCGTCCAACCCGTTCATAAAAATTTCTCCGGCATCAATTTTGTCCGTCAGAGCGGCGCGGAGAATTTTTTTTATTTCACTCCCCGACCTCCGAAATTTTAATTTCCCCGTTTTGCAAAGTCAACCGGATATTTATTTCGTTCGTGTTCCGAAAATCATTATAATCCGGCGGGGATTTTTATTTGTTTCGCGAATTATTATGGCGTGAAAAAATTTTGGTGGTGAAAAAATTTGCGTAACGGACTTTTAAATTTTGTTTCGCCGAATCCTTCAAGCTCGGCGGCGGCTCTCGTCATAGAGTCGGAAAAATATTTGCGCGGACTTCGGGAATTGATGCCCGCCGCACGAATTAAATTTTTGACGACGGAGAAAAGCAAAAAAATTTTCGACCTGTGCGACGAATTGAAAATTGATTTGCTCATCGGAGATTACACGCGGGACGGCTTGTCCGGCGAACCGAAAATTTTTGACGTGATACTTGCGGAAGATTGTTTCACGTTCGCGCCGGATTGTTGGCGGACACTTTTGGAAATAAATCACCTGCTGAAAGATTCCGGTTACGTCGTCATGAAATTTTTCAACGTGCGATTTATAGGTTTGCTGGAACTTTTGCGCGAAGGAAAATTTCCGACGAACGAAAAAAATTTCCGGGCGAAATGGGACGTTGTAAAAATTTTGAACGATGCGATTTACAAGGAAGTGAGTTTCGCGCCGGGCGAACGGTTCACCGAAAAAGATTTCCCGCAGATAAAAAATTGGATTGCGTTCGGGTTCGACAACTTCAGCGAAGATTTATTGACGCGGACGTGGTTGGTTCAGGCGCGAAAATGCGAATCGGAAGTCGCCGCACTGAAAGAAGTTTACACCGAAGAAATTCGCGCAAGGTTGGCAAGACTTATTCACCGCGTGGAATATAAAATAGATCCGGAAGAAAATTTCCGGACTCTGATGAAATTTTGCAAAGACGAAAAAATTTTTGACGAATACCTTTCCGATTTCATTCGGCAAATCGTCGTCCATAAAGACGCTTTTGAATTTATGAAACGGAGCGCGAAAAATTTTAACGTCAACATCGAATAAATTTTAATTCGCTGCGAAATTTATGTAACTTCTTTTTTCCGGCGGAATTTTGTCCCACTCGACAAGATTTGCCGGAATTTTTTTTTGCAAACTCCAAGCCGCCGCAATTCCGGCCGCCTCGCCCATACTCATGCAAGTCGGCTGGATTCTCACCGACGCTTGAGCCGCAAAATTCGCGCTTATGCAACGACCGACGACGATTAAATTTTCAATTTCATTCGTGACAAGTGCGCGATAAGGAATTTCGTAATAATCTCCCTTTTTGAGTTTCCGGCTTATGTCAAGTTTTTCATCGTGAATGTCAATCTGATAAGCCGTGCGACAAATCGCGTCCGGGAACCGGTGCTTGCCGAAATAATCTTCGGCAGTCATGTAATACTTTCCGAAAATTCTCCATGACTCGCGCACGCCCAAAATCGACGCTTCACGGCTGATGTAAGCTTTTTTAAATCCCGGCATATTTTTTACAAAAAAATTTGCAAGCCGGCGCATCATCACTCGTCCGTAACTCACCGCCCGACTGTATGAAAAAAAATCCGTCGCGCCGAAACGAACCGGAAGTTCCGGACAATTCATCGACAAAGTTCCCGGCTTTCCGACAATCGTCATCGCTTGAATGTAAACAATATCTTCGGAAGTCAATTCGCCGGACGCGACACCCTTTTCAAAAAACGGCGTGAGCGTTTCCGACTTCACGAACTCGAAGTAAGGCAATTTACTTTCGCGCCCGACTTCGTCATCAAGTCTGTTCACAATGTAACGGTACAATTTTTTTTCGTCCACGCCGCCCATCTCGAAACGAAAACTCATCGGCTGATTCTTTCCGGATTTTTCCGAACCCTTCGCGACGGGGACACCGGAAAATCGCGAAAGTAAAGCGTCGCCGGTTGCATCGACGAAAATTTTTGCTCTGACTTCTGCGAAACCCTCAATCGTTTGAATTACCGCCGAAATAATTTTTCCTTCCTCGACTTTCGCGCCGATTAAATTTGTGTTGTAAAAAATTTCAACGCCGGTCTCCGCGCAAATCTCGTCGTAAATCGTCGCCAAAATTTCCGGCTGATAACACGCGCCTCCGGAAGTCGGCATCGTCCTTTCCGGGTCTGTCGGCTCGACACCGTTTTTCCTCATTCGCGCGTTGACTTCCGAAATGTACGGCGTGTCACTCGCCGGAGCGAAAGTCG
>CAJOFG010000075.1 GCA_905233965.1 uncultured Selenomonadaceae bacterium | reverse complement strand
GAAGGAATTTTTCCGCTTGCGACAAGTCCGGCATTTTGTCCCAAGTCAACCCACAATTTCGCGCCGGATTCGTTCGCAATTTTTCTCAACTTTTTGTAGTCGATATTGTGAGGATAATTGACCGGCGAATAAATTATCAGCGTCGGTTTATGTTTCAGCGCGAGGTATCTCACTCTGTCGTAATTCAATTTGAAGTCGTGAGGTTCGATGGCAAAATTTACAAAATTAAAATTCATTCTTTCGCCGGAACAGTGTTCACTCTTGCGAAGGTTGAAAGATAAAATCGTATCGCCGGGATTAGCCAACGCCATTAAAACGACCCTTGACGCGGCAATCGGATTTCCGATTCTCAAAATTGCGTGTTCGGCTTTAAAAAGTTCGCAGGCACGTTTAACCGCGAGCTGTTCGATTCTGCTGTAATGTTCGAGTGCATTGTGTCCGATAAAATCATTTCCGAGCGCACTCCCTTTCAAATATTGCGACAAAGGAGATGCGGCGTTGTCCGTCGGAATTAAAGATAAAGTTAAAATTTGCCTGTCCAAAGAAAATTTTAAAACTTCGCACAAATCGGGATCAAATTTTTGAAGTTGCTTGAATAATTTTTTGCTTATCATTAAAAATTTTCCTTTCAGTAATTTTTTTATCGACTAAACAATTCCGGTCAACATATAGAACAGCACGCAGAGGAACGGCACGAAAAATTTCATTCCCATTAAAACGATTATATCGAAGTAGGCTTCCTTGTGCGTCAAGCCGCAAATCGCCAGCAAAGTTACCAATGCGCCGCAATGAGGAACCGGATCAATTCCGATTGACGAAATTGAAATTATTCTGTGCAAAGCCTCAAGAGGTATTCCCTGTGCCGCCGCCATTTGCGCCCAAGTGTCGCCGAGCATTGAAAGCGCGATTGTCAAACCGCCCGACGCGGAGCCGGTAATTCCGCCCATTATGTTTGTCGTTATGACTGCGGAAATTAAAGGTCCGGCACTGTCGCCTATCCCGATTAAAATTTCTTTAATCGGCAAAAATCCCGGCATTGTCACCATAACCGAACCGAAAGCAAATCCCGATGCAACATTTAAAACCGCCGCGCAACTCGATGCCGCGCCGTAATTCACGGTTTCCAAAAAATTTTCTTTACTGCCGCGATAACGTTTTCTGCCGATCCAAGCCGCCGCTATCGAACTTAAAATCAAGGCAACGCTGATTGACCAAATTGCTTGAACTTTTCCCACGCTTGCCGCAATTAAACTCAGGTGAAGCGGCAGGAAACTTTCCAAACTGTTTTCGTCCCAGTGAAAGCCCCGGTCAAGATGAAACGGATTGCTCAAAATTATGTTTATGACGATAACCATAAGCAGGGGAATTAAAGACATTTGCCAACTAGGAAGTCGTCTGTCTTTGCGCTGTTGCCGGTCGATGTGTCCGCCGTAACCTTCGCCGGTCGCTTGCAGAGATTTTGCGCGGAAAGTCAGCCAGCCCATACTCATTGCGAGAAATAAAATCGTCGCGAACAAACCGATTCCCGCGCCCGCCCAAGTCGAAGTGCCGAAGTAGGAAGACGGAATAATATTTTGGATTTGCGGAGTGCCGGGCAACGCGACCATTGCGAAGGAAAAAATTCCCATCCACAAAGTCGCCGGCAAAAGTTTTTTCGGAATGTTTGCCTTGCGAAAAATTTCCGCGCCGAAAGGATACATTACGAACGCCACGACAAAAACGCTCAAGCCGCCGTAAGTCAGAGCCGCGCAACCGGAAATGACTGCCAGGACAGCTTGCTTTTCGCCGAGAACCGACATAATTTTTCCGGCGATCGCGGAGGCAAGTCCGCCCTTTTCCATAAGCCGGGCAAAAACTGCTCCGAATAAAAATACGGGGTAGTAAGTTTTCGTGTATTCCGCCAACCGCGTCATGTAAAGTTCGCTGTAGGTCGGCATGATTCCGAATTCACTCATAAGTGCTGCGATTATGGCAAAGAAAGGCGCGATTAAAATTATCGACCAGCCGCGATAAGCGAACATCATCAATCCGACAATAGCCACGCCGATACAAAATGTTTCCAAAAAAAAATTCCCCCCATTAAAAAATTATTCTAATTCACATCGACACTGACAACGCCGTCCAACCTTTGAATTGCATCGACGACTATGACATTTTTTAAACCTCTGTGATTGTAAACTTCAAACTCAACGCAAAGCAAATCGGAATGTTCATCGTCGTCCCTGACTTTAACGCCGCGAACTTTTAACTGCAAATCGTCCAGGCAAGAACTTATATTCATCAGCTGACCCGGTTTGTCGTGCGCGTGAATTGTCAGCGATAAATTTCTTTCGTGCATAACCCATTCGTCAATTCGCGAAAGAGTCCCCAACGTAGCGAAAATCAATCCGGTTGTGAAAAGTGCTCCGGAATAATATCCGGCACCCGTCGCAAGACCCACGCCGGACACAACCCAAAGACACGCCGCCGTCGTCAAGCCGGTGACAGTCAATCCCTCTTTCATTATCGCGCCGGCAGCGAGAAAACCGATGCCGCTGACAACCTGCGCCGCCAATCGCGCCGGGTCTGCGTTCGTCCGACCTTCGACTTTAAAATAAAGAGCCTCGCTCAAAACCATGATAAGGCATGAACCGAGACAAACCAAAACATTTGTACGAAGACCGGCAGATTTTTTTCGGCTCTGTCGTTCGTAGCCGATGATGCCGCCCAAAACACAGGACAACGCCAATCTGAAAAACAATTCCCATTCAGAAATCATATCATCACCACGAAAATTTTTTTCCGGTTAAAAATTTTTTTACTGCGCCAAAATTGCGCGGAACATTTTCAAAATATCTTGCCCGTAACCTCTGCCGGGAACCGCCCAACGTCCGTTCAAATCCTGCCAGTTTGAAAGAGTGTTCGCGCCGTAAGAACGACGAACCACATCATAGCGCGGGTCTATAACTTGGGTTTGAGGTCTGCGCGTCGAAGTGTAAGCAAGCAGGTGCTGAATGTGAGCGCGGACTCCCATTTTCGGATTCGGGAAGTAAGTACCTTTCACCGTCGCGGAAGTCGTGCCGAGTCCGCAATAATTGTTTTGATCCGGAGTGACGGTGCCGCCGTACCGGAAAAATCCGGTTTCCTTCAACGCTTGAGCAAATGCAACATCCGGGCGAATTCCTTCACGCGCCGCCTCTTCGTAATAGTAGGAAACAATTTCTTCGGCGGATACAGGAATTTTCGGACGCGGATTATTTTTCAAAAGATATTTTACACATTGCTGTTGAGTTGCCATCGGAGTCCCGAATATCGAAGTATCGGAAGGCGAAACGGTTTTCGGTGCCAAAGGATTGGTTTCAAATTCGTTTTCTTCGCCGGACTTATTTTTTCTCTTGGTAAATTTTTTCCCGGATTTTTTTTCCAAATCTTTGCCGGATGTCACGGTAACTTTTTTTGTTTTCTTGTTTCCGGAATTTCCGATCGTCGATTGTTTAATTCCGGATTTCGTATCGACTTGCGGGTCGTGAAGTCTTTTTGCGTGCGAAACAACCGGGATTGTGAAAAGAAATGCTCCCGCCAAAATTGCGACCGTCAATTTTTTTGCCTTTCCGAACTTCAAAAAACACACCCCTCAACTTTTAAAAATTATCTGTCGTCATCATCTTTTTTCGGTGCGGTCTCCATTCCGACTTTGTAGAAATTATACTGATCGCGTCCGTTACGTTTTGAAACGTAAAGCGCGGCATCGGCTTTTTCCATAAGGTCGTCAAGGTCAACCGCATCTTTCGGCATGAGCGCGGCTCCGACACTCGCGGAGAGTTGGAACTCGTGCCCGGAAATTTTGAACGGTTCACGCATTTTTTTAACCAATGCGGTGCAAACGGAATGAGCATCGGTTTCGTTGTAGCCCAGCAGGAAGGCGACAAACTCATCGCCGCCGTACCGGCAGACACAATCCGCATTGCCGACAATCTCGACAATCCTTTTGCCGAAGTCGATTAAGAGACCGTCGCCGACCGCGTGACCGTAAGTGTCATTGATTGATTTAAATTTGTCTGCGTCTATAAAAATCAGTGCGCCGTAAAATCTTCCGACGACGGATTTTTCGATAATGTTTCTGAAACGAACGAGGAAATGATTTCTGTTCGGCAACCCCGTCAGCGCGTCGTGATAGGCGATTGCTTTAAAATGAATTTCGGTTTCCTTGCTCTTTTTGCGGACTTCGCGCAGACCGATTATCATGTGGTTTATGTTGTCGGCAAGCTCGCCGAATTCGTCTTTGGATTTTATTTCGAGTTGTCCGGAGAGATCGCCGGCACGAACGCGATTTGCCATAGTCGCCATTTCTTTTACCGGGTCGGTTATAAACTTTGTAAACCTTGTCAAAGCCAAACCGATTGCGATAATCAAGAAAATACCGACGAACAGGGCGCGCCACATAATTTTATCCAGCATTCCCGTTATCGAAGTTATCGGGTGGACAAGGATAATCGACCAATGTTTTTCCGGAATGAAAGAAAGTTTTACCGAATCGTAATAGCAAAAATATTTGTTGCCGCCGGCGTCTTCGTATTCGACCGTTCCGCTTTCACCTTTCAAAGCCGCGTTCGTCGCTTCCAAAAATCCGGGTTCGGCTTCAAAATCTTTTCTTTCAAGTTTAACGTGTCCGTTGGTGTCAAATTCGATATTGCCGGCATCATTTTTCACCGGCGCGGAATATTTCATGTTGGAATAGTTGTAAACATTTCCGTCGTCGTTCGGCTGAATTACGGAGTTTCCGTTTGAGTCGAGAACGTAAATTCCGGAGTCGCTCTGTTCGTTGAAAAATTTAATCATGTTTCTGAGCGATTCCAAATTTATGTCGCCGATAATTGCTCCGCGATCTTCCCCGTCAATTTCCAATCTCCGCAGGTAAGTGAAAATTAAATTCTTCGTCGTTTCGGAATAGTAAAGCGGACTGATTCCGGATTCACGCCTTACGCGCAAATGTTGAAACCAGCCGTAACTTATTTTGCTGACTCCCGACAAATTTTCCGGCTCGTAAATAATATTTCTGCCGGCACTGTCCACTATCGCCAGAAAATCAAAAATTTTGTCCCGGTTCACCGCGTTGGACATTATTTTCCTCTGCAGTACGTCCGGAGCCTTTACCATTTCAAAATATTCTCCCGCCATAATTTCCGGGATAAATGCGCGATTCAATTCTTGATTTATGTTTTCCGACAAAACCATTACGATTTTTTTATCGTTGGTCTCCATAATCGTTTTGTAGTCGTCCATGAGGACATGACGGACGATAATCAAGAGAGCCAGAAACGAAACAAAAATCGATCCGCATATGAGTGCAATGAGTGAATTTCTTATCGAACTGCCCATCTTTTTCTCCCGACAAAAAAATCCGGTAAAAAAAATTCCGTTGCCGATTGTAACACAAATATATTTCCGTTTCAACGCCGGAAAAAATTGTTTGCGGCAAAAAAAATAAAATCGACAGGCAGTCGATAAGCCGGATTCTGTATGTGGCAATCATTTATCTCGTTTGTACGTTACCGCACAAATCTTCGCAGTCTACCCGAAAGGTCAGCGAGCAGCGTCAACCCTTTCCTATTCGACTTTGCTCCGCGTGAGGTTTGCCGGGCCGGCCGATTACCCGACCGCCGGTGCGCTCTTACCGCACCTTTCCACCCTTACCCCAAAATTTTTTTGAGGCGGTTTCCGTTTCTATGGCACTGTCTTCGAGATTGCTCTCACCGGGCATTACCCGGCACGCCGCTCTGTGGAGTCCGGACTTTCCTCGAGAAAAAATTTTCCCGCGATTGCCTCTACTGCCTGTCGATGAAAAAATTCTATCACAAAAGTTTTAAAATCGAAAGTCATAAAAAAAATTCCCGACAAAATTTTTTATCGGAAAAATATTTTTATGCCGACGAAAAATTTTCATACGAAAGATTTTCTGTGCTATAATGTAAAAAAACGAGAGGAAGAAAAAAATGCAACAACGCCAAACGAAAATTTTAAACATACTCAGCCGAAAGAAAAAAGTTACCGTTGCCGATTGTAACACAAATATATTTCCGTTTCAACGCCGGAAAAAAAACGGTCTCTTGAATCGCGAACACGGTTACGCGACCATGAAGTCGAGCGACGACGTGAGGAACAGACTTTCAATCAATTACGAAATTAAAAAATTGATTGCGATTAAAGCGGCGGAAAAAATTCAACCGGGTGAAACCGTGATGATTGAATCCGGATCTTGTTGCGCTCTTTTGGCGGAAGAAATTGTCACGAAAAAAAGAGATGTTACGATAATTACCAATTCGGTTTTTATCGCAACTTTTTTGCGCGACAAACCGGGTGCGCGAATAATTTTGCTCGGCGGCGAATTTCAAAACGAAGCGCAAGTTATGGTCGGACCTCTTGTCAAAAAGTGTGCCGAAAATTTTTGTGTCGGAAAATTTTTCATGGGGACGGACGGATTCAACGCAAAGGGAGCGATGAGCGGCGACTTGATGAGGGCGGAGGCCGTGCGCGACATGGCGGAGAGTGCCGCCGAAAAAATTATTTTAACCGAATCAAAAAAATTTTCTCAAACCGGAGTTGTTCCCCTCCTGCCCTACGAAAAAATAAATTCCGTTTACACCGACAACGGAGCGAACGAAAAATCGGTCAAAAATCTTGAAACGCACGGGATAAAAATTTTCACCGTGCCTGTCGGCGAAATTTAAACTGTGTCCGGAAAAAAATTAACGCACAACCTTTTTAATCGGGTCGTGCGTTTTTTTATCGGTACAAAATTTATTTTTTCCGGATTAAGAAAATATCTCCGATTTGTTCGGTACGTTCTTTGAACTCCAAAAGTTTTTCAATCGGATACAAATTCGGCGAGTCGGTTTTTTCCGCCTCTTGAACGAGTATATAACTTTCATAGTGCCGGCTCAAAAATTCCGTCATCGGTTCGTAAAGCCCGGATTTATTCCACGCACCGGGATTAAATTCCATGAAAATCGGAGCAGGATTTTTTTCGAGCAAATTTTTTGCGCCCAAAATGACTTGGGCTTCAAAACCTTCCGTGTCAATCCAGATATATTTTATTTCCTCCGGCGAAATATTTTTTTCGACAAGGTATTTGTCCGGCGGAATTATTTTTATCTTTTCCGGTTCGACTTCCATGTTGATTGACGACAGATATACATTTGCAAACATACCGCTGCCGCCGGGATTGTGTTCGACTCTGTAAAAATTTTCTTCGCTCTCTTCCATGCCCAAACCGCAATTTTCAGTGACGGCTTTTTCTTCCAATTCGTTGAGCAACAAATTTATTCGGAGAAGTTTGTAATTTTCTTTGTCCGGCTCGAACGCCAAAAGTTTTAAATTCGGCGTGAGTTGCTTGAGAAAATAAATTCCGGTCGTGCCGATATTCGCTCCCCAATCGCAAAAATATCCGGACGAATCGTCAATGTCATAATATTTTTTCGTCAGCCGGTGAAACAAATCCATATCGTCTGCCGCCCAAGTTTTTCGTCTGACGTAAGTGTTGTACATCACCGCGCCGTCGCCGGAGGTTGCGAGATAGGATAAATTTTCTGCCGTCGTGCAAGTTATGTAGCGATTTGAATTTCGCGCAAGCGTAAACAGCGATTGATTATACAATAAACTTCCGTTATAAGTTGTCGGGTTCGCCAAATGAATACCGACTTCCGGTTTATATAACCAACTTGCCGGATTCATTGCATAAATAATTTTTTCGTCCGAGATTCCCAAAAATTGAAACGTCGCGTCAAAATTTTTACGATTGACTCCGTTGTCAAAAACCAAAAGATAATCCCACTCCGAATTTTTTAAGAGCAAATCAAACGGGTTCTCCCGATCCTGACGGGGGGGGGTAATGATTTCATACCTGTCTTTCAAAAAATTTTCTTCAATGAATTGTAAAGCGATGCCGAGATAATCGCAGACCAAGATTTTTATTTTCAACTTACTTCTTCTCCTTCAAAATTGCGTCGGCTTTTTCAAATTGCAGTTCGACTGATTTTTGCGAAGTTCCGCCGAGAGAATTGCGATTGTTTACGCAAGTTTCCGGTTTAATCGCGTCGTAAATTTCCGCGTCGAATTTGTCCGAGAAATTTTTAAATTCGTCAAGCGACAAATCTTTCAAATAAATTCCGCGTTCGATACAGTGATGAACGAGTTTGCCGGAAATTTCGTGAGCGTGCCGGAAGGGAACACCTTTTTTGACGAGATAATCAGCCAAGTCGGTCGCGTTTGAAAAATCTTCTTCGACGGCGCGACGCATATTTTCCGATTTGACTTTCATGCCGGAAATTATTTGCGCGTAAACGGCGAGAGAAAATTTTATCGTGTCGATCGCGTCGAAGAGTCCTTCCTTGTCCTCCTGCAAATCTTTATTGTAAGCGAGCGGCAAAGATTTAACCGTCGTGAGCATTGCGGTAAGGTGACCGATAACGCGACCGGTTTTTCCGCGCACCAATTCCGGAACGTCCGGATTTTTTTTCTGCGGCATCATCGAGGAGCCGGTACAATGCGCGTCGTCAAGTTCGACGAAATTAAATTCGCGACTGCACCAAAAAATAATTTCCTCACTCAGCCGGGAAAGGTGAATCATCAGAATCGATGCCGCCGACAAAAATTCCATGATGTAATCCCTGTCGCTGACCGCGTCCAAACTGTTCAAATAAATTTCGCCGAAATTCAATTCGTCGGCAACAAATTTTCTGTCAATCGGGAAAGTCGTTCCCGCCAACGCGCCGGCACCCAACGGCATGATGTCCGCACGGGCAAAAACTCCGGCGAATCTGTCGAAGTCCCTTTGCAACATGAAAAAGTACGCCATGAGATGATGCGAAAATAAAATCGGTTGCGCCCGTTGCAGGTGAGTGTAGCCCGGACAAATTACGCCGAGATTTTTTTTTGCCGCCGCGAGAAGATTTTTTTGCAAGTCACGAATCAATTTTTGAACCTCTTCAACTTGCCGGCGAACGTGAAGGTGCATATCCAGAGCAACCTGGTCGTTTCGACTCCGCGCCGTGTGAAGTCTGCCGCCCGCCTCCCCGATGTCGTCCGTCAAAATTTTTTCGATGTTCATGTGAATATCTTCGAGTTCGATTTTAAATTCAAAGTCGCCGGCTTCGATTTTCGCGAGAATTTTTTTCAAGCCGGCAATAATTTTTTCCGCATCGTCGCCGGAAATTATTTCGCACTTCGCCAACATTTTCGCGTGGGCAATCGAACCTTCGATGTCTTCGCGGTAAAGTCGCTTGTCAAAATTTATCGACGCTTGAAATTCGTTAATCATTTCGTCCGTCGATTTTTCAAACCTGCCGCCCCACAAGCTTGCAGATTTTTTTTCGTTTTCGCTCATGTTTCAAAACCTCTTCCTAAATTATTCTGCTTTTGAATTGTTCAAGCTCCCTTTGCAGTTGAAAATTTATTTCCTGCTGTTGCCGAAGTTGCACGTTCAATCCGTTCATTCGGTTGAAAATAAACGCCGTGAGTGGAATTAAATCGCCGACTCCGGAAAGTTCTTCGCGAATGTATTTGTCGAACTCATACGGCGAAACGTTCAAATACGCCTCCATGACCGGAGAAAAATTCATCATTATCAAAAAATCGTACACGGCGTACTTGTATTGCGGATTTTCCCGAAAAAAATTCAGTCCGTCGAAAAAATTTTCCAAAGTCGAAATGCCCTGCAGAAAAAAACTTCCCCACCGTTCAAACTTCTTTTCCGGCGAAAGAGTTGTCGCTCTGCTCACCGAATCATCTCTGTGTCGGTAAACGTAAACGATGTTCGGTGCCAAAATAATTTTTGACGGCACGGACAAAATCTGTATGAGAAAACCGGTATCCGTGCAAACTCTCGTTTCAAAAAATTTAAGGTCGTTTTTCAAAATAAAATCGCGGCGAACGAAATTTAAAAAAGTCGTCCACTCCAACTTTCTGTTGCAAAACAAATCAATACGTTCCGACAAATCATCGGTCAATCGTTCCGGACGGGTAACGAACTCCGGATTCATGTAAGAACCTGCTTGCAAATTATTTTTGTCGGCAAGAATTTTTTCGGAGTACGAGATAAAAAATCTTTCGCAGTGTACAACGTCGGCATTAAATTTTTCCGCGACGCGGTATAAATCCTCCAACGCATTTTTCATAATCGCGTCGTCGCTGTCAACGAAACAAATATATTCGCCGCGTGACAATCTTATTCCGGTATTTCGCGGCGTACCCGGATTGCCGGAATTTTTTTCGGAGCGGAAAAGTTTTAGAGTCTCTACCCCCCCCCGTCGGAATTTGGGGATAAATTTTTCGACGACTTCACAACTTTTATCCGTCGAACAATCATCGACGACGATAACTTCAAAATCTTTGAAACTCTGTTCCGCAATACTCTGTAAACATTCGCCGATATATTTTTCCGAATTGTACATCGGTATGACGACGGAGACAGCCGGGATAAAATTTTTCTTCGCCATAAGTCGAACCCCTCCAAAAATTTTTCAACTCAACGCCGGATCTTCAATCCCGTTGTCGGCGAACGCCTTCGCTCTGTCCAAACACGTCGCACATTTTCCGCAAGGCTTTTCGGTTCTCTCGTAACAGCTCCGGGTCAATTCGTAAGGCGCGCTCAACTCCAAGCCGGCTTTCACCACGTCTGACTTCGTTTTTCCGACGAAGGGCGCAACCAATTTTATTTTCCCGTAAGTGCCGATTGAAACAGCCGAACTCATCGCGTCGATAAATTCTTTACTGCAGTCCGGGTAAGCGTTCACCGCAGAATCGTCCCGGTGAACGCCGAGAAAAATTTCAATGTCCTCACCGGGATAAAGTCCGTCGGCGAAACTTGCCGCCATCGAAATCATCAGACCGTTTCGGAAAGGAACGTAGGTTTCGACGCGCGGATTTTTTTTCACCTGTTCGCCGTAAGTCGTCGGGGAAAGATTTTTTTCGGACGAATTTAAAAGCGCGGAATCGGAATGTTTCATAATTTCCGCCGCGTCGAACACATAATTTTTTACGTCGTAATGCGCGGAAACTTTTTTCGCGTGTTCCAATTCAATTTCATGGCGTTGCCCGTAAAAAATGGAAACGGTCGAAACATTTTCGCGCCCGTATTTTTTAATCGCAAGAGCAAGACAGGTCGTCGAGTCCAGACCGCCGCTCAAAAGTACAACAGCTTTCATTTAATCAACTCACTTTTTAAATTTTGCCGCAAGCATTAAAGCAATTCCCAAGCCGGCAATGATAAAAAAAATCGGGAGGAAAATAAAAAATGACAACGCGGCAAAGGCAACGAAAATTGCAACGGCGATAATTTTTGCAATAATCCCGTTATTCATCAACCCGGTGAGAAATTTTTCCGAGAGCCGGGAAAAAATGCCGCCGTTGTTCATGCGGATAAAAGCCGTGCCGGAACGAAAATTTTGTCCGCCGAAATTCGTTTTGTAACTCCCGGAATTTTCGCCCGTCGCGTCGCCGGCATCAATCGTCACGCCGTCGTAAAAATTTTTCTCAAGGCGCGTCATCTCCCGGACGTTGCCTTCCTCGTCCTCGAATCCGCAAAAGTTACAGCGCGGAGAATTTCCGATTTCCTTTCCGCATCGCCGGCATTGCATGGCGTTTATCCCCCTTCAATTTTTTAAAGTCAAAAGAATCGTAAAAGTCGTTTTGCCGTCCTCGTCGGTCGTCGAATTTTCAAGTTTCGCGTCCGGCGTGACGTTCGATTTCAACCGGGCAAGACAACTTTTTATTTCGCCCGGCTCGTCGGTTATTCCTTCAATCGTCATTAAAAAAATTTTCCGTCGGCAACCTTGCCCAAATTTATCAGCGCGTTGAGTTTTGAAATTTTTTCCGCTTGCGTTTCGCTCAACGAATTTATTTTTTTCATCGCGGAAATATTTTTTTCCAAAGTCTTTTGCAAAATTATTTCTTCGCCGTGTCCGTTGAAACTTTTTTGCGCGCTCTCAAAATTTTCCGTCGCCGTCTGCAAGTCATAAAACAATTTAGCCGAAACAATTCCGAGCGCGATTAAAAAAAATATTGCGGCGACTTTGGAAATTTTTTTTAAATTCCACGTCCCGACCGTTTCCGACAGAAGGTTCGGAGATTTTTTTTCGGCAATGACTTCGGCGATAAATTTTGCCTTCTCCGCGCCGGTAAAATCTTTCGCCAAAAAATCCGGCATTGCCGAAAGTCCGCAAAGAGTCAGCGAATTTTTTTCCCACGCCGAAATATATTCTTCAATTTTATTTTCCGGCAAAGTTTCGAGCCAAATTTCTTCGCCTTCCCGGATTGAAGTGAAAACCGCGCCGGCTCCGGCTTGCGCATTTGCCCAAATTTTCATCGCGCCTTCCAATTCGTCCTCCGGAATGTTTTCAAAATCTTGCCGGGCGATTATCGGTTCGTCGTCGCGCAGACAAATTCCGGTTCGCGAAGTTTTCCAACCGTTTTTCGCGCACATCACGGAAATTTTTTCGGCAAGCTGTTCGACCGGCGAAAAATTTTCTTCGTCGGCAATTTGAAAATTTATTTGTTCGGTTTCGACTTTGTCGGACAGCCGGGCAAAGAAAATTTTTTCTCCGTCAAAATAAATACCGACAATTTCGCCGACATCTTCGCGAAAAAAATTTGTAAGCCGTTCGATAAAATTCATTTTGCAATTCTCCCGGAAAATGAAAAAGTCTCCGCGAAGGAGACCGATTTATTTTTCGTAAAATTATTTTTGATTTAATGGCGGAGTGGAGAGGATTTGAACCTCCGCGGCCTTGCGACCCTAACGATTTAGCAAACCGTCCTCTTCAGCCTCTTGAGTACCACTCCGCAATATTTTTTCGCGGGACGTTCCCCGCAAACGTAAGGAGGATAGCACAACCTGAGCAATTTTGTCAATCACTTTTTTCCGGGCGAATATTTTTTTATTGTACCGATTAAAAATTTGTTATAAAATACCGCCCGTTGAAAATTTTTTTGAAAGGAGCAAACAAAAAAATCATGGAGAAAAAAAATTCCGGCTCAATCGCCGGGTTTCTGGTTCCTTCGATAATCGGAATTTTCCTTTTTATGATTCCGGTTCAAGACGACGGAAAATGGACGGTTATCGTAAAAATTATTGCGGACATCATCAGTAACGCGGTCGGAGAATTTTTGCCGATTCTCTGCGTCATCATCGTTACGCTTTCCGCAGTGCTCGGATTGCTTTTCATTCATCGCCCGAATTTTATCACGAGCTATCCGGTCGTCGCGAATACTTTTTCGACGACGGCGATTTGGGTTGTCATCAGAATTATCGGAGCGATTTTTATTTGGCTCACGTATTTGGGAATTGATTCCGAAGACGATTCAAGCGTTATCGGAATGATAACTTCGCCGGACAACGGCGGATTTGTTCTCAACGATTTGATGTGTGTCCTCGTCGTAATTTTTTTGCTTGCCGGACTTCTTTTGCCTTTGCTTTTGGATTTCGGTTTGCTTGAATTTATCGGCGCGATGCTCACAAAAGTTATGCGCCCGCTCTTTACGATTCCCGGACGTGCGGCGGTTGACTGTATGACTTCGTGGATCGGCGACGGAACTTTGGGCGTTATGCTCACGGCGAACCAGTACGAAGGCGGCTACTACTCGAAACGTGAAGCGGCGATTATCGCGACAACTTTTTCCGCCGTTTCGATAACGTTCAGTATCGTCGTTCTCGCGCAAGTCGATTTGATGGAATATTTCGGCGCGTATTATCTTTTAATCTGCTT
>CAJOFG010000074.1 GCA_905233965.1 uncultured Selenomonadaceae bacterium | reverse complement strand
TATTTTGTTGAGACATTTGATTTTTCCTTTCAGGTTTGTTGTTTGAATTTATTTTACCTGAATTCTTTTCAAATGTCTCATTTGATTTTACACCTAACACGAGACGACACGGGCGTTTGTCGGAGGCAAAAATTTTTTCCGCCGTCGCAGATTTATTTTGAAACGAGTTTGTAAAATTTTTTCTTGCCCTTGCGGAGAACAGCCGCGCCGTCCGGAAAATCTTTATCGGTGAAAATATAATCCGGGTCTGAAATTTTTTCGTCGTTGAGCGTCAATCCGTTTTGGGAAATCAAGCGGCGACCTTCGGCTTTCGATTCGATAATTTTTTCGCCGGCGAGAACGTCAAGCAATTTTTTTCCGACAGCTCCGGGCGTTTCGACAGCAGGCATATTTTCCGTACTCTTGCCGGAAAAAATTTCAGACGCGGATTTTTCCGCACCTTTCGCTGCCTCTTCACCGTGAACAAGTTTTGTCACTTCGTAAGCGAGAATTTTTTTCGCCTCGTTAATCGCAGAACCTTCAAGCGAGCTGAGACGGTTGACTTCTTCCATAGGCAGGAAAGTCAGGAGCGACAGACAAGTTTTAACGTCGGCATCGTCAATGTTTCTCCAGTATTGATAAAAATCGTAAGGCGAAACTTTTTCCGCGTCCAACCAGAGCGCACCGCCGGCAGTCTTGCCCATTTTGGAGCCGTCGCTTTTCGTCAAAAGTTTATTCGTCAGTCCGTAACAGGCGCGACCGGTTTTTCTGCGTGTCAGTTCAACGCCGGCGATAATGTTCGACCATTGATCGTCACCGCCGAGTTGCATTTCGCAACCGTAATTTTTATTGAGCGTGTAAAAATCGTAGGCCTGCATGACCATGTAGTTAAACTCCAGGAAAGTCAAACCTTTTTCCCAACGCTGTTTGTAACATTCCGCCGCCAACATTCTGTTCACGGTGAAGTGTGCACCGACTTCCCGGAGCAAATCAATGTAGCCGAGTTTCCGGAGCCAGTCACCGTTATTCACCATTAAAGCTTTGCCGTCGCTGAAGTCAATGAAACGCGCAATTTGTTTTTTAAAACATTCGCAGTTATGTTCAATAATTTCGTCCGTCATGACTTTCCGCAAATCAGATCGCCCGGACGGATCGCCGACGGTTCCGGTTCCTCCGCCGACAAGACAAATCGGACGATGTCCGGCGCGTTGCATATGCGCCATGACCATGAGCGCGATAAAATGTCCGGCGTGCAAACTGTCCGCCGTCGGGTCGAATCCGATATAAAACGTCACGGATTTTTCGCCGAGCAATTTTCTTACTTCCGCCTCGTCGGTGCATTGCGCTATAAATCCGCGCTCCGAAAGCGTATCAAAAACATTTTTTTCTGCCAACAAAATCTCTCCTTTATAAATTTCAAGTCAAATGAGCGGCGCAATTTCTTTCCGGAGTTCCGGCGAAACTTCAAGCCCGTTCATAGCTTGTTCTGCAGTAACATTGAAATTTTTCATCATGTTGCGAATATTTTCAATCAAAGTTTTTTTCGTGACGTTTTCGGTAACTTCTTTGGTAACGGTTTCTGTAACTTCTTTGGTAACTCTTTTTTCCATGTTGTCGAAGTCGTCTTTGTAAACTTCGCGAATAATTTCATGAATACCCATATTACCGGCTCCTTCCAAAGGATTTTTCAAAAATCTCATTCGTTCGGCAAGCAGAGTGTGTCTCATTTCGTCGGGATCCGTACACCAAAAGTCATGCATCAGATCTTTCAGCGCAGAGAAATTGTCACCGTCGTAACGACTGTTGATGCAGGCAATGTGCACACCGTCATCGAATTTTCTTTTGTCGTCGTTCGGAGTCATCAGCCGTGTCCCAAATGTTTGATGTACTCGTTTGCACATTCGTGATAGTGCATTGCCGATGCCCGCACAGCCTCAATTTCATCTTCGCGAAGGGCGCGCATAATTTTTGCCGGGTTGCCGAAAACCAAAGAGTTCGCCGGAATTTTTTTGTACTGCGTCAAAAGAGTTCCCGCTCCGATTATGCAATTCTCTCCGATCTCCGCGTAACCCAAAATTATCGAACCCATTCCGATTAAACAGTTGTCGCCTATTTTCCGGCAATGAATTATCGCATTGTGTCCGATTGTAACGTAATTTCCGATTTCGGTCGGCGAATCGCCCATAACGTGAACCGTCGTGTTGTCCTGAATGTTCGTGAACGCTCCGACGGTTACCGGTTGAAAATCTCCGCGAACGGTCGTTCCGAACCAGATATTTGCACCGGTGGCAAGAGTGACTTCACCGACAACGGAAGAGGTCGGAGCCAGAAAAACATTCCCGGCAATTTTCGGCGATTTCCCTTTGTAAGGCAGTACGAGTCCCTGCATTTTTTACACGCTCCTTTTGTTAAAGATTGTCCCTCAATTCAACGAAACGGCGAATACGATTTAATCGAAGTTCCCGCCCGATTTCTTCCCCGACAAATATTTTCGGCACGGAGTCGGCGTTTACCTTCAGCAGTTCGCGCAAAATAAAATCTGCCTTCTCCAAATGCGGAGGAAGTCCGTGATGGTCTGCACGAATTATATCATTAAAATCTTTCGTTGCAATTTTTGATTTTTGCAATTTCAACAAAAAGTCCGTGATTTTTCCCGGTGCGGTCATCGTCGGGGCGCGCATATGTTCTTCCATGACGAATTTTGAAATTTTTTTCCAGTTGCCGGGCAAATGTATCCGCGCCGCCATTTTGTCCAGAACGTCCAAGCCTTTTTTTTCGTGCATGTAGTGGTGCGGCAACATTTCCGGCGGAGTCTGTCCCTTGCCCAAGTCGTGAACCAGTGCGGAGAATCTCACGACGGGTTTTGAGTTTACTTTTGCGACTTCGTCCAAAATTTGAAGTGAATGTTCGTAAGCGTCACCCTCCGGATGAAATTTTTCCGGTTGAGTTTTTCCTTTGAGGTTCGCAATTTCCGGGAAAATAATTTCGAGCAGTCCGGCTTTGTCGAGGTTGCGGAAAAAAATTGACGGTTTATCGGTTTTCAATGCGTTTTGCAATTCGGAAAAAATTCTTTCGCCGGGTTCGCATTTCAATTCGTCGGCGCATAAATTCATGGCGTGCAAAGTTTCCGGAACAATTTCAAAATCGAATTGTGAGGACTGTCTTGCCGCCCTCAACGCTCTTACCGGGTCGTCGGTGAAGTGTTCGGAAACGGCGCGAATTTTTTTTTGCAAAACGTCTTGAACACCGCCGAACGGATCGACAAGTTCGCCGGACAAAATTTTTATCGCCATCGCGTTAATCGTCGTGTCGCGCCGGAATAAATCTTCCTCAATCGTCACGCCCGGAGAAAAATTTACTTTGAATCCGTGATAGCCGGTGCCGGATTTTTTCTCCGTCCGGGCAAGCGCGACTTCGCACATTTCCCCGTCAATTTCGATTGAAAAAACCGGAAAAGATTTTCCGAACTTCAACGCGTCGGGAAAATTTCCGGCAAAAATTTTTTCGGTCAGTCCGGTGACGCAATAATCCCTGTCGTGCGCCCGAACATTCCGGTATTTGTCTCTGACCGCGCCGCCGACAAGGTAAGCCGTGCCGCCGGCAGAGTCAACTTTTATTGCAAATTCAAGCTCTGTCATGACAATCTTTTTTCAAATTTCTCACTGCTTTCTGCACATAATACACGTCAAAAAGCGCATTAAACCCTTCAAAAATTTTTTGCAAATTGAAATGCGGAAACCACTGATATTATCTGTATCTAAAATGCAGAATTGCTCTAAATTTTAACTTCCATAATTTTCAATTCTTTTATCCGCAACCGATTTTTCAACAGCCAGACGTTCAGCATATGTTCCGCGAAAAAACCTGCCGCACGTTTCGCGAACCCCGGCTCCTTGTCCTCCAATTTGAAAGTGTCGATAATTTCTTTCGTCGCGTCGATGAGGAATGAAAAAAGCCATTCGCAAAAATCGTCGAACACATACCGTCGGGTGACGAACATATTTTTATTTGCAAAGTACCGGGTTTGAAAAGTTTTATCGAAAGCGTCTTCGTAATCCGGGTGCGCGTTAAGCAAATGTTTCCGGAATATCAGCAAATAATCTTTCGCCCGCTCCTCATCTTCAATAGCGAACATTGCCAGCGACTCAAAAAGCGAAACGCCGTTAAAATAAGTCGTCACGACAATATCGTAATCCTCAAGAAATTTTTCGGCACTTTCCCGCGACAAAATTTTTTCGTACGAAAATGTATCGTCCTCCGACTCCGTGAAAAATCTTCTGTAATGCGACAAGCCGATTATCGTTGCCGGAGAATTTTTCCACATATGATAAATTGCGGTGACTTCGTTAATGTACGGATTCAAGTCGCTGATATTTTCGCCGGTGTCGTCGCCGGGATAACCCAAGTCTTTTGAACTTTTTTTGCCGGCATGAATCAATTCGTAACCCGGCGGCAAATTTTTTACATGGTCTTCCGGCAACTTTTTGTGAGTGACGACGTACATCACGAAATTTTTTTCCGGACGTTTGTATTTGCAGAAAAACCAATAACCGACAACCGTATTGCGCCCTACAGATTTGCCGAAAAAATTTCTCCATGTAAATTGCAAATGTTTTTCGAGGTCGGAATTGTTCCGGACGAAAACAATCAAAACGTCTGCGATATTTTTCAAACTTTCGGCGGCTTTGTCAAATTCTTCCGGCGATTTGCCGGCAATCAGCGCGGCATCGTAATGACGACGGCGACAAGCGGAAATTTTCCCGTAAATGTGATTGTAAAAATTTTCTTTGAACGGCGGCAAACCTTTTCCGGCGATACAGTCAATCTCACGAAAATTTTTTAATCCGTTCGTCAAAAAAATATTTCGTACAAGTAAAGCGTCAACGTCAAGCAAAGTTTGGAAATTTTCTTCCGGCAACTTTTTGATTAAAAATCTGTCCGCTTCCGGATCGAAATAATAATCCGTCGGCAAATTTTTAAACCGCTCAATCCCCATTATCTGCGAATAAAAAATTCCTTTCAGAACCAAGTCGTAAAGAAATTTATTCAATTTCCGCAAGTCGGTGAAAACAACATAATCTGCGTAACCTTGACACAATATCGCAACCAAATCTTCTGTTTCGCGAACCTCGTCGTTCAAAACAAATTTATCGGCGTTCAACAAACTTATTTCTTTGCCGGATTCGGTCTTGCCGGAAAAATAAACTTTGCCGACAATTTCAACCGGTCGCGAAGTCACTTCGGCAAAAAATTTTTTCTCGTCGCCGCAGAGTAAAATTTTCGGCACATACATTTTTTTCACGCTCCAAAAAAATTTTTAGAGATAATCGGCGCAACCTCTGCGAATCAAATCCAATTTTGAATAAAGTTTATCGCCGGGACAATCGGTATCGTTAAAATTTCTGTGCCCGACGATAACGCCGGTTTTCATCGGATTTAAATTATATTCTTTGCAAATCCAAGCCGTCAACATTTTCACGGACTCCATTTGTTTTTCGGTCGGTCTGCCTATGTCGAAATTTCCGGCAAGACAAATTCCGATTGAATTCATGTTGTGCCGGTAAGAGTGTGCGCCGACAGCGTCCGGTTTTCTTCCCTGCTCGATCGTGCCGTCTTTGCGAATCAAATAATGGTAGCCGATACCTGCCCAGCCGTTCGTTTCCTGATGAAATTTGTGAATGTCGGCTGCAGTCGAATCTTTATCCGCGCCGGGAAATCCGGTGTGATGAATCACGATACATTCCGTCGCCGGGCGAACTTCGTACTCCGTGAAATGCAAAATCGGTTTGCGAATCGGCGGCTCCCAAGTTTCGATGTCGTAATACTTCGCTTGGACCGGAGAGAATCCGGAGAGAATCGCAATCAGTGCCGGCAACAAAAAATATTTTGACAAATTCATTTTCAAAACCTCCGTTAAAGTCTGCGGGAAAAATTTTAACAAATGCCCGGATATTTTTCAAGGAAGAGGGTTTGTCGCTTCTTCGCATATTATCGCGACAGACGAACGAGCACCGATATTGCCGACGACTATAATTTAGGGCGTGTTGGTAAATTTCGCAGGAATATCGTACATATTTCAAGAAATTTTGACAAAGTCCGGACGGAAAAATAACCGTTATCGGCGTGCGTTCGTCTTTACCGACACGCCCCAAGATAAGTCCCGATGTTTTTTGAAAATTGCTTTGAGTTGAATGTTTTTTCCGTTTGGTATAAAATCTTTCCGTAATTTTTGTAAGAAATCGGAGAGTTGAATTTGAACAGGGAATTTTACGACAACGAACGCGAAATTGATTTGAGCGAACAGAAAACTTTGCACAAGCGCGAAAAAAAATTTGTACTCGCCCGCTCCGGAGTTTTTTGCGCGGCGGCGGCTTGTTTTATTGCCGGACTTCACGGTTACCATAACTCATACATTGCGGCGGCAATTTTGATGATGATTTTTTTCCGGCTCGTCACGCTGTTTGACGAATTGAAACGGCGACAAAAATTTTTGACAAGCCGGCTCCGGGTTTTAAATTCATACATTGTTCGCGAAAGAGGAACTTGGCGAAACAGATCCGTCAAGGGAGAAAATTATTTGAGTGACGAACGACCGCAGGACGTTGACTTGCACATTTTCGGCAAGGGTTCAATCTTCCAATACATTTGCGCGGCACGAACGAAAAGAGGACGAGACAGGTTAGCGGCGGCTCTTTCACCCGTGCCGCAAAATCCGACAGCGGGGAGTTGCGGAACTTTTAAAACGTCCGCGCCTTTCGTTGGACTTGGAAGCTTATGCGCGACTCATGCCGGACAATCACGACACGACCGAATTGATAGATGCCGTCGAAATTCCGGAAAAACATTCGGAAAAAATTTTGTACCTGCGCTTTTTGCCGTTCCCGCTTTTCGTCCTGTCGTGCGTGGCGGCTTATCACGACTTGGTGAGTGACTTTTTCCCGGCGATAATTCCGGTCGCGGCACTTTTATTTTCGGCGGTAATTTATTCGCGCATGTCGGAATTTTTGAAACCTCTGCAAACTTTTTCAAAAGAGTTGAGATTGTACTACGCAATTTTCGAGCGGCTTGAGTCAACCGATTTCAATTCGGCGAGCATGAGAAAGATAAGGGAAAAGTTGACAGATGAAATTTCCGCCGCAAGAGAGTTAAAAAAACTTTCGTTGCTGGCAAAATTTGTTGCGTCGCGAATGAATCCGATAGTTTTTATTTTGGGCAATGCTTTTTTCCTGTACGATTTATTTTGCGCCGATGCTTTTTTGAAGTGGCAAAAAGTTGCCGCCAAACATTTGCGAAAATGGATTGACGCATGGTCTGAGGCGGAAGTTTTGATGTCATTCGCGTCAATCGGGCAGACTGCGGGAATTTATTGTTTCCCGACTTTGCTGGACGGAGATGAGCCGCGACTTGAAGCAAAAAATTTGACGAGCATTTTAATCACGTCGCGGAAAGCCGTACCGAACGACGTACATTTGACGGCGGGGACGACGATAATAACCGGCGCGAATATGTCGGGAAAAACGACGTGGATAAGAACTTTGGCGGGTGCGGTCATGCTTGCCTACGCCGGCGCACCGGTTTGTGCGGAAAAATTTTCGGTGAGCAAAATGGCGATTTTCACATCAATCCGTGTGAACGACGACATAACGCAAGGACTTTCGACTTTTTACGCGGAACTTCTGCGAATAAAAAGTATGATTGAGTACAGTAAAAAAAATTTGCCCATGCTGATTTGTATCGACGAAATTTTCAAAGGCACGAACGAAGCGGACAGACTTTTGGGAGCGCGTGAGGCGATTAAACGATTGACGAACGAGCGGAACATAACTTTGATTACGACTCACGACTTTGAACTTTGCGACTTGCACTCTCACCACGGAGTGAAGATTTCCAACGCACACTTCGAGGAATATTACGAGAACGACCAAATAAAATTCGACTTCAAACTTCGCGAAGGAAGATGTACCACGACGAACGCGAAATATCTTTTGAAAATGGCGGGAATTTTGGAGTAGAATAGGGCGTATCGGTAAAGACGAGCGCACGTCGATGACCGGTCGCTTTAAAAGCGACGGAACAATTTAAGCGCGGTTACTTGACCTGAATTTATCGCAACATCGAACGCGATAACAGAGTCAAGTGTTACGCTTGCTTCCGGACTTTGTCAAAATTTCTTGATGTATGTCCATACGACCGGTAAATTTTTCCACTCGGAAGAATTCCTCGTCACGTCACACATTTTTACTTCGACGATTGATTTTTCGTCAACCAACCGCCCGAAGTCCGGATATTTTTTCTTAAATGCCGGAAGGTCGCCTACTTCGACGACTTTTCCCGGAACCAAAAAAAATGCGCCGACTTTAATTGCGCGACTGCTTTTGTTTAAACGCGTATCCGAAAAGCGTCTGCGCATCTTTCGCGCTTTTTTAAATGCTCCGTCAAAGGGCAAATTTCTTCACCGAAACATAAAAGATAAGTACAGTTACTCAAAAATTTCTTAATCCGTAAGA
>CAJOFG010000073.1 GCA_905233965.1 uncultured Selenomonadaceae bacterium | reverse complement strand
GCCTGTCGAATAAAATTCTTTCGTGCGCCGCGTGTTGGTCGATTATGTACAAATCTTCGCCGTCGCTCGCGATGATGTAACACTTGGCAACTTGTCCGACGGGGAATAATTTTTCGGGCGGCTTGTCGAAATTTTTTGTATCCGGCGCGGAATTTTTTTCCGGCTCAACGTCGGAATTTTTTTCCGCGTCGAAGTCGGAGGAAGAAAAAATTTTTTCGTCGTCAAAATCAAAATCGTCGTCGAAGTCGGAAGAATTTTTTTCCGTGCGCGAAGAATTTAAAAGTTCGCGAATTTCCGAAACGCTCCGTTGAGTTTTGCCTTCGTTCGGGTCGATGAAGTACGAATCTTTTTTCGGTTGCTCCGATACTTCGTCGAAATTCAAAGTGCCGTAAGGATTTTTTTCCGGCGCGGCGGCGACTTGCGTCAAGTCATGTTTCGGCTTTTCGGAGTAAGTTTTTCCGGAAACTGTTTCACGAATTGCGCGATAAACCGTGCGAAAAATTTTTCCTTCGTCGTCGAATTTGACTTCCGTTTTCTGCGGGTGGACGTTCACGTCCAAAGAATTTTGCGGCAAGTCAATTTTCAAAACGGCGAGAGGAAAACCGCTTTTCGGAATGAGAGATTTATACGATTCGTCCAACGCTTTTGAAACTGTCCGGTTGCCGGCGACGCGCCCGTTGATGATGAAAGTTTGCCACGACCGGTAACTTTTCAAAAAATTCGGCTTGGCAATGTAACCGGAAATTTTTAAATCCTCGACGGACAAATTTATTTCCAGCAGAGTTTTTGCCAATTCGCCGCCGTAAATTTCGGTGAGCGTGTCAAAAAGATTTCCGGTGCCGGGTGTCGTCAAAACGGTTCTGCTGCCGTTGATGAATTTGAAAGAAATTTCCGGACGACTCAGCGAAAGTTTAACGACGAACTCATGAATTTTATTCGCTTCGGTGACGGAGGTCTTTAAAAATTTCAGGCGCGCCGGCGTGTTGAAAAATAAATCTTGCACGATGACGGTCGTCCCGACTCCGCAACCGACTTCGTGATTGTCGATGACTTTGCCGCCGGAAATTTCAATCTTCGTTCCCAACTCCGAATCCGGTTTCCGCGTTTGAATCACGAATTTTGAAACGGCGGCGATTGTCGGCAGAGCCTCACCGCGAAAACCGAGCGTTGAAATTTTTTGCAGGTCGCGCACGTCGGATAATTTGCTTGTGGCGTGTCGGCGAATCGCAAGCATGGCATCTTCGCGAGACATACCGATTCCGTCGTCGGTAACGCGAATTAAAGATTTCCCGCCGTCCAGAATTTCAATTTCGATCCGTTTTGCTCCCGCGTCAATGGAATTTTCCAAAAGTTCTTTGACGCAAGATGCCGGACGCTCCACTACTTCGCCGGCGGCAATTTTGTTCACCGTGTTCGTGTCCAACAATTTTATGCTGTTCAAAATAAAAATCCTTCCGTCATTGTTGTGCGAGTCGGAAACTCAAAGCACCGAGTCCGACAGATAAATTTTCGTTGACGACGATAATTTCCGGCGGGACTTCCGGCTTGACCGGCGCGAAATTCCAAATGCCTTTAACTTCCGCATCAACGAGTGCGTCGCAAACTTCCCGAACATTTTCCGGCGGCACGGCGACAATCCCGATGTCAAAATTTTTTCTTTTCGCGACGGAATTTATTTTCTCAAAGTCGTAAACTTTCACGCCGTTTATTTCCGACCCGATAACCCTTTCGTCGATGTCGAAAATTGCAACCGTTTCAAAACCGAGTTCCGGAAAAATTTCGTAATTCGCCAACGCCGTGCCGAGATGTCCGGCTCCGACGATTGCAACGCGCCACTGATTTTTCAAGCCCAAAATTTTTTCTATGCTTTCGGATAATTCCTCGACGTTGTAACCGATTCCCTTCCTCCCGAAATTGCCGAAGAACGTCAAATCTTTTCGCAGTTGCTCCGGCGTGATTTCCAAAATGTCACCGAGTTCCGCCGACGAAATTATCCGAACGCCCCGCAAATAGAGTTCGCGCAAAGTTTGAAGATAAATCGGAAGCCGCCGGATCGTCGCCGGAGGTATATTTTTTTTCATTATCTCAGCCCCCAAAATTTTTTATTTTTTGTTCGGTAAAAGATTTATCGCACCGCTCAAAGCACCGAGTTGCCACATCAAAACGGAGCTTGAAACATTGAACAGCAAATCGTCACTCACGCCGTTTAACGCCATCGACAAAAACGCAAGCCCGATTCCGATTCGCAAACCGTCGATAATATTTTCGTCCGGAATGTGCATTACCCGCTGAATGTTGAAGTCCGCACCGAAAACATCATCTGATGCAAATTTTTGCAAATCCATTTTGTTGTCGTCGCCGGATTTTTTCTCGTCCGGAATTTTTTCAGCCGGAGTTTTTATTTCGTCGGAAATTTTTTCTTCGGCAATTTTATTTTCCTCGTCGGCTTTTACTGCGGCGATAATTTTTTCCGCGTCGAAAGTTTTTGTATCGTCGGAAACTTTTTCAACCGGAGTTTTTATTTCGTCGGAAATTTTTTCTTCGACGGATTTTTTCTCATCTTCGGATAAAGTTTCGCTCAAAGGCGGCGAACTCCATTTTAATTCCTCATGGTGAACAAGCTCCGGCTCGTCCGATTTTTTCTTGTCCGAAATTTTTTCTTTGCTCTCAACTTTTTCCAAGTCGAAAAATTGCACTTCGTCTGAAATTTCTTCGTCGGTTATGTCCTCATCTTTTTTGCCGGCTTCACGCATTTCTTTTTCGCTCGGCGTGAATGAAACCAAGTCCATAATTTTTTCAGACAAGTCAGCCATTCGCAACATCAAAAGCGATTTCGCGTTCGCCAACGTCTGCAAAAATTTTCCGTTCAAAAAAACTTGTACAAATTTTTCCGCAATGAAAGGATAAATCACGTCCCGAACTTTCGCGGTAATTTTTTCGTAATTTTGATTTTTCTTCAAAGTCAGCGAAGAAAACATCGTTCCGAAAAAATACCAGAAGAACGCAAGCGCACCGACTATGCCGACTTCAGCCGCCGTGTTCAAATACAAATTGTGCGCGTGATAAATTATGTTGCTCGTGTCGTAAAGATAATAATTGTATTGCGGGTAAATAAATTTGTACGCGCCCCAACCGATTCCGACAAAAGGATGGTCGGCTATCATCGCTATCGTGCTTATCCAAATTCCTATTCGCAAACCTTCCGAAGTGTCCGTCGTCGAACCGAATACGGAAAAAATTCTGTCGGTAAAATTTTGGTCGCCGTAAAAAATCAGCGCGAGTGCGAGAACGAATATCGCCAAAACCCGAATGTCATAAAGTATTCCGTAAATCAGGAAGACAATCGCGATTGCAATGAACGCGCCGCGCGAATAAGTCAGCACCAGGCAGAAAAGCAAAATTGCCATCGCCGCGACGATAACCGCTTTTTGATAACGCCCTTTCACGCGCGCAAAGAGTCCGAGTGCCAAACAAATCAGCACGTCCAAATATCCCGCCAAAATATTCGGGTTCTCCAGCGTCGAAAAAATTCGCGTCTTTAATTCCGGGAAAGCTTCAGGGTCAACCCATTTTATATCCGTCGGGTCTATTCCGAAAAAATATTGAAAATACCCGTACAGCACGACGAAAAATCCGGATGCCGCGATTGCCTTTGCAAAAATTTTTATTTGCTCCGGCGTTCGGATATTTTGTCCGACGAGAATGTAAGACAGGATATAAACTCCCATCAACGCGCAATAATTGTAAATCAGCGGAAAACTTTTTGCCGACGACATGAAAACGGACATCACGCCGAACAAAATAAAAATTACTATCGGCACGTCGAAATTCAGAGAACGAATTTTAAATTTCGTATCCGTCTGTACGCGCAAAAACCATGTGACGATTCCGACGAATACACCCGCCGCCGCCAAGCCCGGAAACATCATGACAAAAAACGTCTCGAACAAAATTGCACGCATTGTCCAGTTTTCCAATTTTTTTATCCGCTGTCTTCTCACGAAAACATTTATTCTGTTCAAAATTCTTCACCGCTTAAAAAAATTTTTCCGGTATTATTCTACAAAAGATTTTTTTCACCTGCCTTATTGTCGATAAATCATTTGTACCGGAATTTTGTGATAAAATAAATTCCGACGTAAAAAAATTTTTCCGATAAAAACCGCGTTTCAAAAAAATTCGCGAACAACAAAAAAATCGGACACGCGACCGAGCTGAAATTTTTACCGGGCAGGTTAATATTTCGGATTTGTGATATAAAATTTGTGGAACATTTTGTATACCGGAAATATAATTTGTCGCCGGAGGAAATAAATTTTATCGAAAGCAAAGTTAAAGCGATGAATCAGGCAAGGAAAAATTTTCTTGCAGGAAAATTGCTCCGTCGGCGCGAAAAACAAACAGATATATTTCTATGTGATTGAGGTTTTAAACCAAATGCAAAAATTTATGATAATCGACGGCAGCAGTATTTTTTACCGGGCTTTCTACGCCATGCCGAATTTGACTTCGCCGGCGGGAGAACCTACCGGAGCCGTCGTCGGTTTTGCAAATGTCATCTTAAAACTTTTGCGCGAATATTCGCCGGACTTCGCGGCTCTCGCTCTCGACACGGCGAAAAAAACTTTCCGCAACGAAATTTTTTCCGACTACAAAGGCACGCGTGAAAAAATGCCGGACGAACTCGCCGCGCAACTTCCGTTGCTCAAAGAGTTTTCGGAAATTGTCGGATTGAAAATGTGCGCCGCGCCCGGTTACGAGGCGGACGACGTTATAGGCACTCTTGCAACTTTGTCGTCGAAAAATTTTTCCGTTTACATCGTCACCGGCGACCGCGACGCGTTGCAACTCATAAACGATTCGACGAAAGTTTTACTCACCAAAAATACCAAAGTCGAAATTTACGACGGGGAAAAATTTTTTTCGGAATACGGATTTGAACCGGCGCGGCTCGTCGATTTCAAAGGGTTGAGCGGCGACAATTCGGATAACATTCCCGGCGTTCCCGGTATCGGCGTGAAAACCGCGACGAAACTTTTGCAGGACTTCGGGACGCTTGAAAATGTTCTGGAACGAGCCGACGAAGTTAAAGCGAAAAAAATTCGTGAGTCGTTGCAAAATTCCGGAGATATTGCCCGGTTGAGCAAACGACTTGCCGAAATTGATTGCGCCGTTCCCGGAATTTATTTTGACGCGCCGGATTTTGAGATAACGCCGAATTTGTCCCGCGTCGATGAATTTTGCGACCGTTACGCGCTGAATGTGGCGAAGAAAAAAATTCATGAGATGTTCGACGCGGCAAGTTTATTCGATAATTTTTCGCCGGAAGTCGAAGAGAAAATCGACTTGCCGGAAATTTTGCCGACGTTCGACTTTGAAAAAATTTTCCGTGCAAATTTCGTGTCCGTTGCCGTCGAATTTAATTTGTCCGGGAAAATAACTTCCGGCGCGGTGAAAATTCCGGACGGCGAAACTTTCGCGGCAGACAAAAGTCAACTCGAAAAAATTTTCCGGGAATACAAAAATAAAATCGTCGTTTGCAATCTGAAAAAAATTCTTCACGACGCGGAAATTCCGGACACCGCGAATTTTTTCGACATTGAGCTTGCCGCTTACCTTCTCCACCCGGAGCGCGAAAAATATTCCGTCGCCGAACTTTTCCCCGTCGAATTTGAAGGCAAAAAAATTCCGGCGGATTCTCTTGCCGGAGAAATTTTTGCTCTCGAAAAACTCGGCAACCTCTACGCAGAAAAATTGAACGCATCCGGTTTGACGAAACTTTATCGCGAAATTGAATTGCCGCTTGCGGAAATTTTGGCGAAAATGGAAATGCGCGGCGTGTTCGTCGATGAAAAAAGTTTGGACGAAAAATCGGCGGCTATGGAAATTCGCATTGACGAAATCGAAAAAAATATTTACGCTCTCGCCGGCGAAAGTTTCAACATCAATTCGCCGAAACAGCTGGCGCAAATTCTTTTCGACAAACTCAAACTGCCGCCGGTGAAAAATACCAAGACGAAAACAAAATCCGGCATTTCGACTAACGCCGAAGTTTTGGAAATTCTCAAAGACCGTCACCCGATTGTCGCCGCGATTCTGGATTTTCGCACGCTGACAAAATTAAAATCGACTTACCTT
>CAJOFG010000072.1 GCA_905233965.1 uncultured Selenomonadaceae bacterium | reverse complement strand
AAAATGCGGACGGCACGACCGGCGGTTGGACTCAGGCTTAATTCTTTCCGAAACTTTAGATTGATTAACTGAATAAAATTTTTTCGGAGTTGCTCTCCTTGAGCGACTCCATTTTTTTATGTTATAATTCCTCTAAAATTAAAAATGAGGTGTTTTTATGAGAGTTACTGTTGGGATAACTGGGGCAAGCGGAATTTTGATTGCGGTCGAACTTTTGAAAAGATTGAAAAAAATTGAAACTGTCGAAACGCATTTGATAATTACCGAAGGCGGATTTTTGACCATTCGCGACGAAACAAATTTTGATATTTACGACATTAACCACCTTGCCGACGTTGTTTATAATGTCAATGAACTTGACGCGTCCATAGCAAGCGGAAGTTTTTTGGTTGACGGAATGGTGATTGTTCCCTGCACGATGAAAACTGTCGCGGGGATTGCGAGCGGTTACTGTGAAAATTTACTGCTCCGAGCGGCTGACGTTTGCATTAAAGAAAATCGCAAACTTGTTTTAGTGCCGCGTGAAATGCCTTTCAGTCGAATACATCTGCGAAATTTGAAGGAACTTGCGGACTTGGGCGTTGTGATTATGCCGCCTGTTATGACTTTTTACAATCAACCCGCCACGATTGAGGGACAGATAAATCACATTGTAAATAAAATTTTGTTGCAACTGAATTTGCCTTCGGAACTTGTCGAGTGGAAAGGCGGAAAAGTTTGAAATAAAATTTTGAAATTCCGCCTCACAATTTGAATTGACGGTAAAAATTTAATTTGATAAACTGTCGAAAAATGAGAAAGGTGGAAATTTGTATGGGACTTATCGACAATGTTAAGAAAATGTTTCGGAAAGATCCAATTTTAAAAAGGCGTGTGATTGCAATTTTGGTTGCTCACGTCATTTTGGCGTTGGGCGTAAATTTTTTGCGAGTCAGTCTTTTCGGCAACGATCCTTTTTCCTGCATGATGTTGGGATTTAGCAACGCTTCGGGAATGAGTTATGGAACGATGGCTATTATGTTCAATTTAATCGCTATTATTCCGATTTTTATTTTGGACAGGAGTTTTATTCAATTCGGCACGCTGATAAATATGTTTGTCTTTCCAATTCTTGCCGATATTGAATTTGCTTGTATGATTTATTTTTTCCCGGGACTTGCCTATCTTTCGCTTGCAGGAAGAATTATTGCTTTGATTGTTGGCGTTGTCGTTACCTGTTTTGGAGCTTCAATGTATATGACCACAAATTTGGGAATGGGACCTTACGACGCTATCGGTTGGATTGTCGAAAAAAAGACTGCAAAAAAAATTCCTTTCAAGTACGCGCGTATTGCTCTTGACTCAATTTCGACAGTGACAGGTTTTATTTTCGGCAGTATTGTGAGTTTGGGAACTTTTACAATGGCTCTCGGAACAGGGCCGCTTGTAGTTTTCTTCACGGACAACATTAACAAAAAATTGATTTACCAAAAATAAAAATTTTAGATTTGAAATTTCTGTTGCCGCTCAATCGACAGAAATTTTTTTGTCGGTAAAATTATTTGACATATTCGGTGACAATATATAAAATAATCCTGTATACAGTATGATACAAGAAATTTTGTTGTGTTATTAAAAAATTTGTTCAATATAAAAATGCGAAGTTGCGGGACAGGAAAGTTTTTTCCGGCAAGTTTTCGCTTTGATTATGACTTTGTAAAATGTTTTTTGTGCAGATAAAAAATTTTTTTGGTTGAGTGAGGAACTTGATTTTTTTTGTGCGGTAAAAAATCCCCTGCAACTTGAGCGGTTTTGTATTGATTTTTGGTTCGACACGACGAAGTAAAATAATTTTTTTGACAAAAGTCAGGGGGTGAATGTTATTGCTACAACAATCGCAGCAGCAGTTATCGCAATGATTTTGGGCGCATTCGGAGGCTATGCGGCGCGGAAAAAAACTGCGGAAGAAAAAATCGGTTCCGCAGAAGAAGAAGCAAAGCGAATTGTCGAAGAAGCGCGTGAAAAAGGTAACGCAGAAAAAAAAGAAGCCGTTCTTGAGGCGAAGGAAGAAATTCATCGTATGCGTCAAGAGTTGGACAAGGACACAAAGGAAAGACGCGGCGAATTGGCGCGGCAAGAAAAACGCGTTGTTCAAAAGGAAGAAAATCTTGACAGAAAAATTGACTCGCTCGAAAAGAAAGAATTGCTCCTCAGCAAGAAAGAAGCCAAGTTGAATGAGTCGCAAGCGAAACTTGACGCAATGCAGGAACGCGAAGATGCCGAACTTGAAAGAATTGCCGCTCTTTCCAAAGACGAAGCGCGAAATATTTTGATGAGCGAAGTCGAGGAAGATTTAAAACATGACAAGGCAATCAGGATTAAGGAATATGAAGCGCAACTCAAGGACGAAGCCGACAAAAAGGCGCGAGACATTTTAAGTATTGCAATTCAAAGATCGGCGGCGGATCACGTTGCCGAAACGACTGTAACAGTTGTGAATTTGCCTAGCGATGACATGAAAGGAAGAATTATCGGTCGCGAAGGCAGAAACATCAGGACGCTTGAAACTTTGACAGGAATTGATTTAATTATCGACGATACGCCGGAGGCAGTTTTACTTTCCGGTTTCGATCCTGTGAAGCGTGAAATTGCCCGCGTCGCTCTTGAAAGACTTATTTCGGACGGCAGAATACATCCCGCGAGGATTGAGGAAATGGTTGAAAAGGCAGGTCGCGAAGTCGAAAGCAGAATGAAGGAAACAGGCGAACAGGCGACTTTCAAAGTCGGCGTTCACGGTATCCACCCGGAACTTGTCAAACTTCTCGGACGTTTGAAATATCGTACCAGTTACGGGCAAAATGTTTTGAATCACTCAATCGAAGTTGCCACGCTTGCCGGAATTATGGCGAGTGAGTTGGGCGTTGACGTGAATCTTGCAAAACGCGCCGGACTCCTTCACGACATAGGCAAAGCGGTTGACCATGAAGTTGAAGGTCCTCACGTCACAATCGGCGCGGACTTGGCGAAACGGTATCGCGAAAACAAAACCGTTATCAACGCGATCGCATCTCATCACGGCGACGTTGAACCGACTTCCGTCGAAGCGGTTCTGGTTGCGGCGGCGGATGCGGTTTCTGCGGCAAGACCCGGAGCGCGGCGCGAAAGTTTGGAAATGTATCTCAAACGCCTGACCATGTTGGAAGAAATTGCAAAGTCCTTCGACGGCGTGGAAAGATGTTTCGCAATTCAAGCCGGGCGCGAAGTCCGGGTTATGGTTCAGCCGGATAAAGTTGACGACCTTGAAGCCGTCACTCTGGTTCACGACATTGTGAAACGTATCGAAAAAGAATTGGAATATCCCGGTCACATTAAAGCGACCTTGATTCGCGAAATTCGCGTCGTGGATTACGCAAAATAATTTTTGGAGAGGCAGGGAGGTTTTGAGCGATGTTCGATTTTTTGAAAAGGGAGAAAAAACCGAATCCGGATGCAACGCGGCTGTTAGCCGCAATTCTCGTCGTGTATCCCGCAATTCAATCGGTTACATACGACTCGAAAGACGACAAGCTCGAACTTTCTTTTGCACTCAACGGGAAATTTTCCCAAGATGATTTTGAAGATTTTTTAAAGTACGTCGCGGAGTCGGTGGAAACTTTTCACCACATTGAAGGTCTCGGCGGCGCGACGATAGAATTGAACGTCGAAGGAGTTTTCGGTACCTGTTTCCTGAACGTGCGCCGGGACATGGCGACTTTGACTTGCAGGGAATTGTCTTTGCTGACGGAGTTGGCACTGAATTATTTCGGCGACAATTTGATTGAGGATTACGGCGACGAAATTCCGGACGAAGAATTTATCATGGCGCAGGAAGATTTTTTGGAGCAGTACCTGAACAATATCAGGCAACTCCGAATTGACGGGCGACTGGTTGGGATTCGCGAACAGGAAAGGGTTGTCGTTTATTCCGGATAAAAAAGAGAGGGACGAAAAAATTTTTTCCTCCCTCTTTAATTTTTGCAAAGTTAAAAGGAGATTTTTTTTTGTGCGAATTTTAATGGTCGGCGATATTGTCGGTCGTCCCGGCAGAATTTTTTTTCGGGAGACCACACAAAAACTTCGTCGGGAAAAAAATATTGATGTCGTTGTTGCCAACGGGGAAAACATGGCGCACGGCAAAGGTTTGACGCGCGCGACGTTTGAAGAAGTTTTGAGCGGCGGCGCGGACGTGGTAACAACCGGAAATAAAGATGTTTTTGAATTTATAGACCGCGAACCTTTTTTACTTCGTCCGGCGAATTATCCGGAGGACGCGCCCGGAAAAGGTTTTTGCATTTACCCGCACCGGGCAAAAAATATCGGCGTGATAAATCTTTCCGGCAGAACTTTCATGGAGCCGTTGGATTCTCCGTTCACCCGTGCAAAAGAAATTTTGAAAGAAATTCGGAAAGAGTGCGATTTGATTTTAATCGACTTCCATGCGGAAGCGACTTCGGAAAAAATGGCACTTGCATATTTTTTGGACGGAGAAATTACCGCGCTTGTCGGAACGCACACTCACGTTCAGACGGCGGACGAAAAATTTTTGCCGAAGGGTACGGCTTACCTCAGCGATTTGGGAATGGTCGGTTCGGAAAATTCGATTCTCGGAGTCGTGCCGGAAGAAATTATAAAAAAATTTGTCAGCTGTCGCCCGACGAAATTTGAAGTCGGAGAAAGTCCTTCGATTTATTGCGGACTTTTAATCGACACGGACGACAAAACCGACAAGCCGGTTAAACTGGAACGAATTTTCATTCACGAAAAAAATTAGATAATCAACTTACGAAAATTTTCACGTTTACGGTTGCTTTTAAAAATAAAATCAACAGCCGATTGAAGGATTTTATCCGAACTTGCAGAATTATATCACCGGTTGAATACTTGGAAAGAAATTTGATATAAAATCTGAAGGGAGAAAACCTGTCATGGAAGTTCTTAAAGTTTCGGCAAAATCCAATCCCAACTCTGTAGCCGGCGCGCTTGCGGGGGTAATCCGCGAAAACGGTTGCGCGGAAATGCAAGCCATAGGTGCCGGCGCACTCAACCAAGCGGTCAAAGCGGTTGCAATCGCGCGCGGGTTCGTTGCTCCTCACGGAATCGATTTGATTTGCGTTCCGGCTTTTACGGACATTGAGATTGAAGGCAATGAGCGCACGGCAATTAAATTGATTGTCGAGCCGCGATAAAAAAATTTTTCCAATCAATTCGGGAGAAAATATTTTTTTTCGGAGGTAAGATTCATGGCAAGTGACTTGCACACGCATACAACTTTTTCCGACGGAAGTTACACGCCGGAGGAACTTGTTGCGGAATCAAAAAATATCGGATTAACTTACCTTGCGATAACGGATCACGATACTGTGGACGGTGTGAAACATCTTTACGAGAACAGAATTTTTCCGGTGAAAGGTTTAAAAATTATTCCGGGAATAGAATTCAGCGCGGAAAATCCGGATCATAACGTCCACCTTGTCGGGCTGAACGTCGATATTTACGACGGCGCACTTTCCGATATGACGAATGAAATTTTGGATGCACGCTGGACGAGATTTTCGGAAATGATAGAAAAACTTCGCGAAAAAAAATACGACATCAAAGAAGCGGACGTTCTGAAAATTGCCGGAAGTTCTCACTCGATCGGGCGTTCACACATTGCACGGGCGATGGTCAAGAAGGGAATTTTTAAATCTCCCGGCGAAGCGTTTGAAAAAGTTTTGGGGCTTGGCAAACCGTGCTACGTCCCGCGATATTTTCCGACGGTCGATGAAATTGTCGAAGTCGTACACAATGCCGGCGGCGAAGTTTGCCTTGCTCATCCCGGACTTGTCGGCGATAATGATTTGGTTCGTGAGCTTTGCAAAAAAATTGATGCGATTGAAGTTTATTATCCGAGTCACAAGCCGGAGCAGACAGACCTTTACAAAAGTTTTGCGAATGAATTCGGATTGAAAATTTCGGGCGGCAGTGATTTTCACGGTACCGCCTCCAGATTCGTGAACAGACTCGGCGAATTTACTGTTGCCGACGAGGTTGCGAAACAATTTTATCGGGAAGAAATTTAAAATTCGATTTGCATAGGGCGTGTTGGTAAAGACGAACGCACGCCGATGACGGGTCGCTTTAAAAGCGACAGAATATTTTTTGGCGCGGTTGCTTAACCTGAATTTATCGCAACATCGGACGCGACAAAAGGGTCAAGCGTCACGCTTGCGTCCGGACTTTGTCAAAATTTCTTGACGTATGTCAATACGACCGGTAAATTTTTCCGTCAAGAAAAATTCCTCGTCACGTCGCACATTCTTACTTTACCGACACGCCCCGGAAAGTTTTATAAAAAAATTTTGCCAGCTCCCTTTATCGCGAGGGAGGTTAATTTTTTTTGGGGAAGGGTGTTATCGTGAAAAAAATTTTTTTACTTGCGCTTGTCGTCGTATCAATTTTTTTTGCCGGCTGTTCAAATTCCGGCGACGACGGCAAAATAAAAATCGTCACTTCGTTTTATCCGGTTTATCTTGACGTGATAAATATTGCCGGCAACGTGGAAGGCGTCGAAGTCATGAACCTGACGCAACCGCAAACCGGTTGCCTTCACGATTATCAACTGACGACGGACGACATGAAAAAATTGGAGCGCGCAAATATTTTTGTCGTCAACGGTCTGGGCATGGAAAATTTTTTGGAAAAAATCAAATCTGAGCGGACGAATTTAAAAATTATCGACGCGTCAGACTCCGACGAAATTTTCACGCTCAAAGACGGCGACGAAATAAATCCCCACGTTTGGCTGAGTATTACTTACAACATGAATCAAGTTAAGGCGATAACTTCGCAACTTTGCCTTGCCGATCCGGATCATGCCGCCGAATACAAAAAAAATGCGCTGGAATATCTGAATAAACTTTCCGCGCTCCGGGACGAAATGCATTTCGCGCTGGACAATTTGCCGAACAAAGACATCGTAACTTTCCATGAAGCGTTTCCCTATTTCGCGGCAGAATTTAAATTGAACATTGTCGGCGTTGTCGAACGCGAACCGGGAACGGAGCCGACACCCGGAGAACTCACCGAAACGATTGGAAAAGTAAATGAAATGCCGGCGAAAGTGTTATTCGTCGAACCGCAATATTCCCCGAAGGCGGCTGAAACAATTTCGCGGGAAACCGGAGCAAAAATTTTCACGCTCGACCCGATTGTCACCGGCGACGCGAAACCGGAAAATGCCGACGCTTACATTGAGGGAATGAAAAAAAATAAAGATACCCTCGTCGAAGCTTTACAATAACTTGATTTAAATTTGAAACGGTGCAATAATATTCACGGCAATTTTCAAAAACCGGAGGAGGAATTTTTAAACATGGCAACTGTTATAACGAAAGACGGAAGTTTGGCTGAAGTCGAAGGCGCGGAGGCTCTCCGCACTCTCCGACACACCGCATCACATATCATGGCGCAGGCGATAAAAAATCTTTACGGCGGAGCGGACGGAAAACTTGTCAAGCTTGCAATCGGACCGGCAATCGACAACGGTTTTTACTACGACATCGACACGGAGAAAAAAATTACCGAAGAGGATTTGCCGGAAATCGAAAAGGAAATGAAAAATATCGTCAAACAAAATTTGAAGTTGGAGCGGAAAGTTTTGAGCCGCGCCGACGCTTTGAAAATGTTTGAAGATGCCGGAGAAACTTACAAAGTCGAATTGATAACCGATTTGCCGGAGGACGCGGAAATTTCCACCTTTACTCAGGGAAATTTTACCGACCTTTGCGCAGGTCCTCACGTTCAATCGACCGGAAAAGTAAAAGCGTTCAAACTCATGTCAATCGCCGGAGCATATTGGCGCGGCGACGAACATAATCAGATGTTGCAAAGAATTTACGGCACGGCTTTTGAAACGAAAGACGAGTTGAAAGAATATTTGCATATGCTTGAGGAGGCGGCGAAAAGAGATCACCGCAAACTCGGCAAGGAATTGGATTTGTTCAGTTCCTTTCTTCCACCCGAACGGCATGACGATTCAAAACGAGTTGCTTAAATATTGGCGCGAAGTTCATCGCCGTTACGGTTACGAAGAAATTAAAACGCCGGTGATTTTGAACCGAAAACTTTGGGAAACTTCCGGTCACTGGGATCATTACAAAGACAATATGTATTTCACGAAAATTGACGACGCGGATTATGCCGTCAAGCCGATGAATTGTCCGGGCAGTATTTTGGTTTACAAATCTCGTCCGCACAGTTACCGGGAATTGCCTTTGCATTTGGCGGAGCTCGGCTTGGTTCACCGGCACGAAAAAAGCGGCGTTCTTCACGGACTGTTTCGCGTCAGAAATTTCACGCAGGACGACGCACACATTTTCATGACGAAAGAACAGATTGAGTCGGAGATTCAAAAAACGATTGACTTGTTCGACGAAGTTTACAAAACTTTCGGCTTGACTTACAAGGCGGAACTTTCGACGCGTCCGGAAGATTCGATGGGCAGCGACGAAGTTTGGGAAGTTGCGACGAACGCCTTGCAAAAAGCGTTGGACAATCGCGGACTCGAATACGTCATCAACGAAGGCGACGGAGCATTTTACGGACCGAAAATCGATTTCCATTTGAAAGATTCAATCGGCAGGACTTGGCAATGCGGAACGATTCAGCTTGATATGATGTTGCCGGAAAAATTTGAAATGGAGTATATCGGCGAGGACGGAGCAAGACACCGTCCGATTATGGTTCACCGCGTCGTTTACGGAAGTATCGAACGCTTTATCGGTATCTTGATTGAAAATTTCGCCGGAGCATTTCCGGTTTGGTTTGCGCCGGTTCAAATTGCACTTCTCCCGATTACCGACAAACATTCGGAGTACGCGAAAAAACTTTCGGAAAGATTTTTCAATCTCGGATTCCGCGCCGAAGTTGACGACCGAAGCGAAAAGACCGGCAAAAAAATTCGTGACAGCCAAGTCCGGAAAATTCCTTACACAATCGTTATCGGCGACAAGGAAACGGAAACCGGAATTTTGCCGATTCGCAAACACGGCGAAAAAGACGGATTTGAAATGAGCGTCGAAGATTTTATTTCCTACGTTCAAGAAAAAATTTCGTCACGCGATTTGAAATACTGATTGAAAAAAAATTTTTTTACGGCAAAAAAAACCCGATTGAAGTTTTGAATTTCGACCGGGTTTTTTTATTGCAAATGACAAATTATTTTTCGTCAAATCTTTTTTCGATTGCGTTTGCGTGCGCGTCAAGACCTTCCGTTTTCGCCAAGCGGATTATGTCGTCGGCAACCGAATTTAAATCTTTTTGCGTGTAAGAAATTAAACTGGTTCGTTTCAAAAAAGTTTCGACGCTCAGCACGGAATAAAATTTCGCCGTGCCGCCGGTCGGCAAAACGTGATTCGGTCCGGCAAAATAATCGCCGAGCGGTTCGGGTGAAAATTCGCCGAGAAAAACCGCTCCGGCATTTTTTATTTCCGGCAAAAGGTTGAAAGGATTTTTCGTCAGCAATTCCAAATGCTCCGGCGCGGAAATGTTCGCAAATTTAATCGCCTCGTCAATATCTTTCGCAACGATTATCAAGCCGTTATTTTTTATCGACGCTCCCGCAATTTCACGGCGCGGAAGTTTCGCCAGTTGCTTTTCGACTTCGACGGAAATTTTTTTCGCAAGCTCCGCGTCCGTCGTGATGAGGATACTGCAAGCCAGCGGATCATGTTCGGCTTGGCTCAACATATCGGCGGCGGCGTAAACCGGATTTGCTCCTTCGTCGGCGACAATCAAAATTTCGCTCGGTCCGGCAAGCATATCAATATCGCAATGCCCGTAAACTTCCTTCTTAGCCAGAGTGACGAAAATATTCCCCGGTCCGGTAATTTTCCGAACACGCGGAATTGTTTCCGTGCCGAAGGCCATAGCCGCGATTGCCTGCGCTCCTCCGATTTTGAAAATTTTATCCGCGCCGGCAATTTTCGCCGCAGACAAAACGTAAGGATTTATTTTCCCGCCCTTCGCCGGGACGCACATAATAATTTCGCCGACACCCGCGACTTTCGCCGGAACGACATTCATCAAAACGCTTGAAGGATAAGCCGCCGTCCCGCCCGGAACGTAAACGCCGACACGCTCCAAAGGAATTACCGCCTGACCGAGAACGGAATTTTTTCCGCGATAAGTTATCCGGGAGTTCGGCAAAAGTTCGGCGTGATAACTCCGGATATTTTCCGCCGCACGTTTCAGCGCGTCGATAATTTTTGAATCGACTTCCTTTTCGGCGTTTGAAAATTCTTCTTCGCCGACAAAAAATTTTTCCGGCAAAATTTCCGCGCCGTCAAAAATTTTCGTGTACTTCACGACGGCGGCATCTCCGTTTTTGCGAACGTCGCCGACAATTTTTCTCACGAGTTCGGACGCACTCAAATCTTCGCCGAAAATTTTTTTGTTGCCTTCCCGAATTTTTTCCGGCAATTCGATTTCGTCAAAAGATTTTTTCGTCAAAATTTTTTCGATTTCGCCCGGATTGACTTCCGAGCTTTTTATTGTTTTCACAAAATTTTTTTCTGCCAAAATTTTTTTCACTCCCGTTTTAAAATTTTTAATCGCAAATATTTTATCACGCCGGACTTCCCGTCATTGCGCCAACTTTATGAAAGGTGCGGTGTAATTGAAATCGACGTATTCGACCGGGTTCGGATTCGTTTCCAAGTCGCGCAAAAAGTCATCGGTCAATCTTGCTTTTTCGTCGAGCCGTTCGATTTTCCCGATACGAATTTGAACGGATTTTTCCGTGTTCGTGTAGGCAACGATATAATCTTCGGAAACAATCGCAATTTCGGAAAGTTTGTTGATTGATTTTTCGTCAAGCTTTTGCATGAACTCCAAAATTTTTTTCACGAGCGGATTGTCCACGTCGTCGCCTATGTAAAGGTCTTTGACGGTCGCGCCGGTTATCATCGGGATTTGCATATTCTTTAAAGTTTTGTAACTGTCAACAATTTTTCCCTGCCGGTCAATGTCAAGGTAACCGTAATTGCAAACAATCGTCGCAATGGGTTTTCGTTCCTTAACCGTGACTTCCAAAGTATGCGGCAAACTTCTTCTGACGGTGACTTCTTCAATCCGCAAATCTTTTGACAGTCGTCCGGCAACCTGATCCGTTTCCAATCGAAAAAGCGGTTCGCCGATATAAATGTTTGCAATTTTTTTTACGTCCTCTGCGGTAATTTCGTTCGCACCGATAACTCTTATTTCGGTCAGAGTAAAAATCGGAGAGTAGACGACGAATCCCAAAATCACTCCGCATATCAACAGAAAAATAAATCCTTTGAACAAACGTCGTCCGCTTTTTTTCGGCGCGGGACGTTTTTTCTTTTTTATCTCAGCCAAAAATTTTTCACTCCAAAAAAATTTTTTTTCTCCGGAATTTTTTTTCTGCCAAAGTCTTATTTTTCCTGCCGAAAAAATTCAAACATTTATTATTTGAAGGAAGAAAAAATTTTTTGTCGAAATTTTTTTCTACGGATAAAAAAATAAGAGGAGGAAAATATATGGATTGCTTTGAAATTGAACTCGGCGGAAGAAAATTGATTGTCGAACACGGAAAAATGGCGAAACAGGCAAACGGTTCCGTGCTCGTTCGATACGGAGATACTGCGGTACTGGTGGCGGCGACTGTTTCGGCTAAACCGAAGGAAGGAATTGATTTTTTCCCGCTGACGGTTGACTGCGAAGAAAAAATGTATTCGGCGGGCAAAGTGCCGGGCGGATTCATGAAGAGAGAAGGTCGCCCGCAGACCAGCGGAATTTTGAGAAGTCGTTTGATTGACAGACCGATTCGCCCGCTTTTCCCGGACGGATTCAGAAACGACGTTCAAATCATCGCGACAATTTTGTGCTACGACCCGGACAACCCGCCGGAAATTCCGGCAATGTTCGGAGCGTCCTGCGCGCTTTGCGTTTCGGAAATTCCTTTTGCCGGTCCGATAGCCGGTGTTCGCGTCGGAAGAATTGACGGAGAATTTATAATCAACCCGACGAAAGAGCAGACGGAAATTTCAGAACTCGACTTGATGGTTGCCGGTTCCCGAGACGCGGTTATGATGGTTGAGGCGGGCGCAAAAGAATTGCCGGAAGAAGTCATTTCGGATGCAATTTGGTTCGGTCACGAAGAAATTAAAAAGCTTGTGCAATTCCAAAACGAAATCGCCGCGAAAGTCGGCAAAGAGAAAAAAGAATTTGAACTTTTCCACCCTGACGAAAAAATTGATGCGGCGGTTCGCGAAATCGCGCCGGAAAAAATCGACAAGGCGATAAGAAATCCGGATAAGCTTGCAAGAGATGCGGCGGTTGAAGAAGTCCGCGAAGAAATTAAAGCCGCGCTCGCCGAAAAATTCCCGGCTGAAGAATATCCGAACGCCGAAAAAGAAATTGCAAGCGTCATTTACAAAGTCGAAAAAGAAGTCGTCCGCAAAATGATAACGCATGAAAAAATTCGTCCGGACGGCAGAGAGTTGGAAGAAATTCGTCCGATAAGTTGCGAAGTCGGATTGTTCCCCCGTACCCACGGCTCCGGACTTTTCACACGCGGTCAAACTCAAGTTTTGACGATAACGACTTTGGGCGCGATAGGCGACGAACAAATTATTGACGGACTCGATCCGGAATACGCGAAACATTATATTCACCACTATAATTTTCCGGGTTTCTCCGTCGGTGAGGCACGTCCTTCACGCGGACCCGGCAGACGCGAAATCGGTCACGGCGCACTTGCCGAACGCGCACTTGTTCCGGTCATTCCGCCGATTGAGGAATTTCCTTACACAATCCGGCTCGTTTCTGAAGTTTTGGAATCGAACGGCTCAAGCTCAATGGGCAGCGTTTGCGGAAGTACGTTAAGCTTAATGCAAGCCGGCGTTCCGATTAAAAGACCGGTCAGCGGCGTTGCGATGGGTTTGGTCAAAGACGGAGACCAACATACGATTTTAACCGACATTCAGGGAATGGAGGACGCGCTCGGCGATATGGACTTCAAAGTTGCCGGCACGACCGAAGGCGTTACCGCAATTCAAATGGATATAAAAATTGCCGGTATCACCCGCGAAATTTTGAGTGACGCTCTTGCTCAGGCAAAACGCGGTCGCGCATTTATTCTCGGAAAAATGTTGGAAGTCATCAGCGAACCGGCTCCGGATCTTTCGCCTTATGCTCCGCGTGTCATGAACATCAAAATTCCGGTTGATAAAATTCGTGAAGTCATCGGCACCGGCGGCAAGAACGTCAACAAAATTATTGAAGAAACCGGCGTTGCGGTCGATATTAAAGATGACGGAAATATTTTTGTCACCTCTCCGAACGTTGACGGCATAGAACGTGCGATTAAAATGATTGAATACATCGTTCATGATTTTGAAGTCGGTGAAGTTTACGAAAATGCAGTCGTCACCCGGATTGAATCTTTCGGCGCGTTCGTCGAACTTCTTCCCGGTCGCGAGGGTCTTTGCCACGTTTCGCAACTTGCACATCATCGCGTCGAAAAAGTTGAGGACGTTGTAAAAATCGGTGACGTTCTCCCGGTGAAAATTACAGAGATTGACGAGCGCGGAAAAGTAAACGTCAGCCACAAAGAATTGCTCCCCGCGCCGGACTTCAACAGAAACGATCGCCGCGACAATTTTCCGTCCGGCAGAAATTCCGGCAAGGACGGCTACAAAAAATTCGGCAGAGGGTCGGATAAAAATTTCGGCAACAGAAATCGTCCGCCGCGAAGAAATAACAATTACGACAGATAAATCCGTTCGGAATTGACATTGACGAATTGTTTTGACATAATAGAACCGGAAATGAAAATGATTTGAAAAAATATGAGGAGGCTGAACGCCTGAAATGAAATATCAGGAATTGGTTTTGGCTTTGCAAAAATTCTGGTCGGATAAAGGTTGCGTTTTGGCTGAACCTTACGACGTGGAAAAAGGAGCCGGCACGATGAATCCTTTCACCTTTCTGAGAGTGCTCGGACCGGAACCTTGGAACGTCGCATACGTCGAACCTTCGCGCAGACCGGCTGACGGCAGGTACGGCGACAACCCGAACAGACTTTATCAGCATCACCAACTTCAGTTGATTATGAAACCTTCGCCGGA
>CAJOFG010000071.1 GCA_905233965.1 uncultured Selenomonadaceae bacterium | reverse complement strand
TCAAAAAAGTTTCCGTTCAACCGGATCATGCCGTCGCCTACGTCGAAATTTCCGGCGACGATTCTTTTTACGGAAAAGTTTTCGGCACGTTGTATTTCGCATTCGATTTCGTCGAGGACGAGGACGGAATGTGGAGGTTGCGGAAAGTGAACAACGCCCGCGATTTGGTCGCGCCGTTTTTGGACATGGCTGAAAAATTCTGGCCGGCAGAATGGGATTTGGGGATTAAATTGTAATGTCCGACAAAGAACGACTTGATATTTTGCTGACGGAGAAAAATTTTTTCGACAGCCGCGCCCGTGCCAAAACGATGATAATGATGGGAAAAATTTTGGTCAACGGGCAGAAAATCGAAAAGGCCGGCACATTGATTCCCCGCGATGCCGAAATTCAAATTCTCGGCGAAAAAATTCCTTTCGTCAGTCGCGGCGGTCTGAAGTTGCAAAAGGCGTTGAAAGTTTTTTCAATCGACTTGAACGGCAAAGTTGCCGCAGATGTCGGCGCATCAACCGGAGGATTTACCGATTGTATGTTGCAGAGCGGCGCGGCGAAAGTTTACGCGATTGATGTCGGCTACGGGCAACTTGCATGGAAACTTCGACAAGATGAGCGCGTCGTAAATTTAGAGAGGACGAACATTCGCAACGTCACTCCGGATTTTTTTTCCGAACCGCCGGAATTTGTTTCAATCGACGCGGCTTTTATTTCGCTGGATAAAATTTTACCGGTCGTCGCCGAATTTATTCGGGAGGACGGGGAAGTTGTCGCGCTGATTAAACCGCAGTTTGAGGCGGGCAGGGAACACGTCGGAAAAAAAGGTGTCGTCCGCGACAAAAAAATTCATGCCGCCGTTATCGAATACGTTTTGAATTTCGCCGGCACCGTCGGATTTAAAATTTGCGATTTGGATTTTTCGCCGATAAAAGGACCGGAAGGAAACATCGAATACCTTGCGCACCTTTCAAAAAATCCCGGCGCGGAGGAAATAAATTTCGCAGAAAAAATAAATTCCGTCGTCGAGTCGGCGCACGGAAATTTAAAATAATTGCGGAGAAAAAGATGAGTAAGAAGAAAACGAAATACGTTTGCCAAGAGTGCGGCGCGGAGTCGGTCAAGTGGCTTGGAAAATGTCCGGCTTGCGGAAATTGGAATACGCTTGTCGAAGAGGTTGACGACGAAATAAAAACCGTCCGCAACGAAATTTCCGCGACTTTTGAAACGCCGCGCAGAATTGCCGAAGTCGATTTAACAGAGTTGCCGCGTTTCGCGACCGGCTCCGGCGAATTGGACAGAGTTTTGGGCGGCGGCTTGATTCCCGGTTCGATAATTTTAATCGCGGGAGATCCCGGCGTGGGAAAATCCAGTTTGACTTTGGCGGTCTGCGCGAATGTTGCGCGTGCCGGGAAAAAAGTTTTGTATGTCACCGGCGAAGAAAGTTCCCGGCAAATTCGTATGCGCGCCGAACGTTTGAACGCTCTTGCCGACGAGCTTTTTATTTGCGCGGAAAATAATTTTGAACGGATTGTAAAGCACGTCGAAAAAGTTGAGCCGGAGCTTTTGATTGTCGATTCGATTCAGACGATTTACAAATCCGACATCGAAAGTGCGCCGGGAAGTGTTTCGCAGGTTCGCGAATGTTCCGCCGGGCTGATGAGGTTGGCGAAAAGTTCCGGCGTGACGACTTTTATAATCGGACACGTTACGAAGGACGGAAATTTGGCCGGTCCGAGAGTTTTGGAGCATATCGTTGACACTGTTTTATTTTTCGAGGGTGAACGCACGGCAGATTTTCGCGTTCTCCGTGCGATAAAAAATCGGTTCGGCGCAACGTCGGAGATCGGACTTTTTGAAATGCGCGACACCGGATTGGAGGACGTGCCGGACGCGGCGAAACTTTTTTGGCCGGACAAAGAAAACGACATCGGCAGCGTGATAATTCCGACCGTCGAAGGGACGCGCCCGCATGCCGCCGCAAAGGACGAGCGATTCCGTGGACGTGAAAAGAATCCGGTTACTGCTTGCCGTTTTGGAAAAGCGTTTGCATTTGAGCATCGGGTCGTGCGACGTTTACGTTAAAACTGCCGGCGGAATAAAAGTTGACGAGCCGGCTGCCGACTTGTCGATTGCAATTTCTCTTGCGTCGAGTTTCGCGAACAGAAAAATTTTGTCGAAGTGCGTAATTTTCGGCGAAGTCGGATTGGGCGGAGAAATTCGCGCCGTGTCGAAAGCCCGGCAGAGGTGCGACGAGGCAATACGAATGGGTTTTGAAAATATAATTTTGCCGAAAAAAAATTTCGCCGAAATTTCCAAATCGAAAACTCCGACGAAAATAAATTTATTCCCGGTTGAAAATTTGCGCGACGCTTTGAAAATTTCCATGCCGCGCGAAAAATCCGAATGAGTTTCGGATTTTTTTGTTGCCGAATTTTTTCAAATGTGTTCGCCGATAATTTTTTCCATCCAAATCATATCGTACCACCTGCCGAATTTGTATCCGCATTTTTGGAAAGTGCCGACGGTTTTAAATCCGCAATGTTCGTGAAAATTCCGGCTGGCGTTCGTCAAAAATTCGTCCTCCGGGTCAACCGTCCCGACGCAGACGTACAAATTTAAAATTCCGGCGGCTTTCAAAATTTTTTCCAACTCCTCATAAAGTTTTCGACCGATACCGTGTCGCCGTTCGTCCTTGTCAAGATAAATCGTCAACTCTGCGGAAAACCGGTAAGCCTCACGCCCGACAAATTCATGGGCGTAAGCGTAGCCCGAAATTTTTCCGGCACGTTCCGCGACGAGGAAAGGAAATTTTTTCAGCGTGCGAAAAATTCTGCCGCGAAAATTTGCGACGGTCGGAATTTTGTACTCGAAACTGACGGCGGTCGTAGTAAGAATAAATTTTCAAAAGTTCTTCCGCGTCGTCAACCGTCGCCGAACGAATTTTTATTTCCTCACTCATTTTTTAACTCCCCGTCCGTAACGTAAATTGTTTTTTGATTCGTGAAGATGACAAAGCCGGGTTTCGCGCCGGAAGGTTTCTTGACAAATTTGCAAAGCGTGTAATCAACCGGGACTTTCGACGAACCCGCCGCCTTTGAAAATTTCACGGCAAGTTCTGCGGCGAACAGCAAAGTTTCTTCGCCCGGCGCAACTTTCCCGCAACGAATTATGACGTGGGAGCCGGTGATGTCCTTCGTGTGCAACCATACGTCATTCGGCTCGGCAATTTTGAAAGTCAGACGGTCATTCTGCGAATTATTTTTTCCGATTAAAATTTCCGTCCCGTCCGGCGAAAAAAATTTGAACGGCTCCGGCTTTTTACTGCCCGCCGTTTTTTTTCTGCCCTCTTTCAAATAATTTCCGGCAATCAATTCGGCGCGTATCTCATCAATTTCAGCCGCCGTCGTGCTTGCCGTCAAAGAGTGTTCGACAGTTTCGAGATAAATAATTTCGTCGCGGCACTTTTGAATTTGTTCGGCGATGAATCCGGCGGCACGTTTCAGCTTGTCGTATTTTTTGTAAAGCGATTGAACATTCGCGGCGATCGTCAATTTTTTATCGAGGGGAATCAAAATTTTTTCGCCGGTTTCGCTGTAAATGTTCGGGACTTCAATTTCGTCGTCGGCGTGGTCTTTGAATTGATAGCGGCAGGTCGAAAGATTATCGGCAAGAATCCTTTGAGTGTCCGCGTCCTCCGCCTGCGCCAATTCTTTTTCGAGAACGGAAATTTTATTCGTCGCACGTTTCAATTCGTTGCGGACGAGTTTTAAAAATTTTTCCTTGTCCGGCGGCGTGTAATTCCCGGTCAATTCGTCGGCGACTTCGAGCATTTCGGAAATCGTTTCAAAAAATTTTTTCTCGCCGCTTTGAATGTAATTTAATTTTATCGCGGAAATTGCGGAAACTTTTCCGGACTCATTGACGAGGCACGGCGAAGGATTTTCAGCCGCCGCCCGAATTTCACGCAAAGAATTTTCCAAGCTTTTGAAATCCGCGTCGTCGAGTTCGGAAATTTTTATATCGTTCGGAAGTCCGGCGGAAAAAATTGTTTCCTTCACCGTTTGAGGACCGAACCCGCAACAAGAATTCATAACCGCCTTGTCGATTCGCAAATCCGGCTCCGATTTTATCCGGGAAATAATTTCTTCGACGGGCGCGGAAAAAATATCCGGCTTGTTCTGTTCCGGCGGCATTTGATAATTTTGATTCGGCAAAACGGTTCGGACACGGCTGGAATTTGTCCCGATTTTTTTCAGCGCATCAACAATCACGCCGTCCGAAATTAAAATTATGTTGCTGTACTTCCCGATTAACTCCGCGACAAGCGTGACGGTTTGAATTTTTCCGCCGGCACCTATCGTGTCAACGTCGATGAAAATAATTCTGTCGGACTTGTGCTGACGAATTTCGGCAATGCGTCCGTTGTCCAAATTTTTCCGAAGAACCATGCAGAAAGTCGAAGGCTCCGGCAAATTTTCGCCGGCTTTTTTTATAACGTGCATTGAAGGATTTTGCGGCGCGATTGAAATTCGGAGCAGATGAGTTTTTCCCGGCTGTCGAATTGCCAGCGTGAAATTTACTTTGTTTTGCTGAGTAATTTTGTCTATGCGTCCGCCGGTCAGCAAGTCGGAAAGTTCCTTCGTCAGCGGGTGCATCGAAAAGCCGTCCAAATTCATTTTTAAAAACCTCGTTCAAAAAAATAAACTTCATTCAAAAAATAAATCTCGTTCAAAAAAAAATCAAGCCGTTGCTTAAAAAAACATTCGGCTTGAAAAATATTTCTCTTCCCAAAATTTTTTTTATACCGCAAATTTTTTAAATTTCATTCAACAATTTTTCTGCGGCATCGAACATTTGCGGGATACCGTCCGGATTTTTTCCTCCCGCCTGCGCCATGTCCGGACGACCGCCGCCGCCCCCGCCGACAAGTTTGGAAATTTCTTTTACGATTTTTCCGGCATGAACTCCGGCGGCAACGGCTTTTTTGTCCGCCTTGACGACGAGACTTACTTTGCCGTCGTTGACTGCCGCGAGAACGACAACGCCGTTTTCGAGTTTGTCAATCGCCTTGTCCGCCATGTCGCGCAACTCTTCCGGATTTTTTGCGTGGGCAAGACCGGAAACAAATTTCAAGCCGCCGATTTCTTTAATGCCCGCCAAAATTTTTTGCGCTTCGGCTCTTTCTTGCAGGTGATGAACTTCATCGAGTTGCTTTTTCATTTCGCGATCTTCGACGAGAATTTTTTCAATCTTCGCCGGCAAATCCTCCGAACGCACTTTCAAAAGTCCGGCGGCAGAATTTAAAATTTCCGTCTGACGATTCGCATCTTTAATCGCCGCACGACCGGTTATCGCCTCAATTCTGCGAACACCCGCCGCGACTCCGCCTTCGCTGACGATTTTAAATCTGCCGATCTGACCGACGTTTTTGACGTGAGAGCCGCCGCAAAGTTCGCAACTGAACCCGGGAACGCTTACCACGCGGACAACGTCGCCGTATTTTTCGCCGAACAGAGCCATCGCACCGAGTTTCTTCGCGTCCTCAATTCCCATTTGTTGAATTTCAACGTCGGTTGCTTTCAAAATTTCTTCGTTTACCATTTCTTCGACTTCCGCAAGTTGAACGGCGGTAACCGGTTCAAAATTTGAAAAGTCGAAACGCAAACGCTCCGGAGTGACGAGTGAGCCGGCTTGATGAACTTGGTCGCCGACAACTTTCCTGAGCGCGGCTTGAAGTAAATGTGTCGCCGTGTGGTTCCGGGCTGAAGAAAGTTTTTTGTCGCGGTCGATTTTAATTTTGACGACTTCGCCGACTTTCAAACCGCCTTCTTCGATAAATGCTTCGTGATAAACCGTTCCGTCCGGAAGTTTCTTCGCATTGTCGACGCGAATTTTTCCGACTTCGCCGACAAATTCTCCTTCGTCGCCGACTTGTCCGCCGCCTTCCGCATAAAAAGGTGTCGATTCCAAAATTATGCCGACTTCCGCTCCGTCGTGAACTTCATCGACAAGTTTGCCGCGCTCCCAAATCGCAACGACTTTCGATTCGGTAACCGACGCATCAACTTTTAATTTTTTCGTGTCGATTGAAGACAAATCCGGAATTGCCGCCCATTCATTTTCGGCGCGTGCGGCACGGGCGCGTTGACGTTGATTTTCCATCGCCGCGTCGAAACCTTTTTTGTCCGGCGTCAAATTGTTTTCCTGCAAAATTTCGTCCGTCAACTCGAAGGGGAAACCGTAAGTGTCGTAAAGTTTGAAAATAAATTCGCCGGAAATTTCTTCCTTGCCGGAATTTTTAATCGCGTCAATTTCCTTCGTCAAAAGCTCCATGCCCTGCGTCAAGGTGAGCGCGAATCTGTCCTCTTCGAGGCGAATTACTTTTTTGATGTAGTCGATACGATTTTCCAATTCCTCAAAGTCGGAAACGCCGGAATAAATTTTCGCGACGACGGCAACCGCGCCTTCCAAAAATGCATCTTTAATTCCGAGCATACGTCCGTGACGAACGGCGCGACGCAAAATTCTGCGGAGAACGTAACCGCGTCCTTCGTTCGACGGCAAAATTCCGTCCATAATCATGACCGTCATGCTCCGGGCATGGTCGGCGATGACTTTGAACGAAATATCTTTTTTGGCATCTTCCCCGTATTTGAAGGCGCAACATTTTTCAACGTATTCGATAATCGGGAAAAGCAAATCCGTTTCAAAATTCGACGGCTTGTTTTGCAGAACGGAGGCAAGGCGTTCCAAGCCGCAACCCGTATCAATATTTTTATGTTCGAGCGGTTCATACTTGCCTTCGTCGGTCTTGTTGTATTGAGTGAAAACCAAATTCCAAATTTCCAAATATCTGTCGCAATCGCAACCCGGCGCGCAAGTATCTTTTCCGCAGCCGCGCTCTTCGCCCAAGTCGATGTAAATTTCGGAATCCGGTCCGCAAGGTCCGCCGGTGCCTATCTCCCAGAAATTATCTTCAAGCCGGACAATTCTGTCGGGAGAAAGTCCGGGCTGTTGCAACCAAATTTTTTCCGCTTCGTCATCTTTCGGATAAATCGAAACCCAAAGTTTTTCGCGGGGAAGTCCGCAAACTTCCGTCAAAAATTCCCAAGCCCAAGGAATTGCACTTTCTTTGAAGTAGTCGCCGAAAGAAAAATTTCCGAGCATTTCAAAATAAGTATGATGCCGGGCAGTGCGTCCGACGTTCTCAATATCTCCGGTTCTCACGCAACGCTGGGAAGTCACGACGCGCCGGCGCGGAGGATTTACTTTGCCGGTGAAAAATGCTTTGAACGGAGCCATTCCCGCACCGATCATCAAAAGTGTGGGATCGTCTTTCGGAATCAGCGACGCACTCGGCAAATGCAAATGCCCTTTCTTTTCCTCAAAAAATTTTATGTACGCCTCGCGCAATTCGTTTCCCGTCATATAATTCAAAATTATCACTCTCCAAAAAAAATTTTTCAGCAAAAAGGTTAAATATTGTTCTCCGTCAATTTGATTTGTTCTCTGTCGATGTCGTCCATGACTTTGAAATCTTTTTCCTGATCCGGATTCACGTCGTAGAAGTTGTAAGGCGAACCGACCGGATATTCGCGTGAAACTTGTTCAAAATGTTTCTGCGTCGCCTTCATTCCGAGATTGTGGATGACGACTTCGCCCAAACGCATTACGTCCGGGACAAGGTAACTTACTCCGTCAATGTATTCCCAATAACCGGGAACGGTGCCGCGTCTGACTTTCGCGGAACTTTCCGCAGACTTCAAAGAGCCGGCAAGCGCAAGCATTTCGGAATAACTCAAATCCGTTTCGACGGCAGAATTAACCGCGCCCAAAATTTCCGGCAACTTCAAAAGCATCGAAGGGTCTGTCAATCTGTCGGCGCACGCCTGCATAAAAGTTTGTTGGCGGCGAACGCGTCCGGCATCTCCTTCCTCGTCACGGAAACGAACGAACTGAATCGCCTTTTTTCCGTCCAAATGCTGAAGTCCCTTCGTCAAGTGAATGGAAAGTCCGCCGTTGTCGTCCCAAGGATCTTCGTAATCCATGTCGCGTTCAATGTAAACGTCAACGCCGCCCAAAATGTCAATCAGCTTTACAAATTCGACGGTATTTATTTTGACGTGACGATTTACTTCAATTCCGAGAAATTCTTCCAAAGTTTTCTTCGTCAAATCTTCGCCGCCGTAAGCGTAAGCCGCATTTATTTTTTGGTAACCGTGACGTTCGACATAAACTCTGGTGTCGCGGGGAACGGACAGCAGGGAAACTTCGTCGTTGATGACGTTGAGCAACATGAGAGTATCGGAGCGTCCCACGTCGTCGTGTCTTTCGTCAACGCCCATTAACATGACCGTCATATTTTCGTCCATTGTCGGCAAAATCGTCGGCGAAGAATTTTCTTTTTGCTCCTCCGTCACCGTAAATTTTCTGACGTACTTGGGCAAATCTTTTTTCCCCGGAAAACCGTAGACGATAAATGCCCCCAAGCAAAACGTGAAGAGAATTGCCGACGCGACGAAGAAGTAAAAATATTTTCGGGATTTTTTCTCCTCAAGCTCCCGGCGTTCTCTGCGTTTCATCATAATTTTTTCTCTTATCATTCCGCTTTTCATCTCCGAAATTTTTTTATATGGATAAAGACTTTGAATTATTTCGCCGGGCATTATAGCAGATAAAACCGGTTTTTCAATGAAAATTTCTTTCAGAAAAAAATTTGTTTAAAGCGAAAGAAAAGTGAAAATCAAAATCGCGACCGAAACAATCCCGTTCCGCATGAAGTAACTTTGATCCACCATGTGAAAATCTTTCGGGCCGACTATCGAATGTTGATAAACCAAAGTTATCGCCGCGATTAAAACTCCGACGTAGTAGAGCAAGCCGAGTTTCAAACTCACGCCGACGAGAACGAAACATAAGACGCAGACGACGTGGAAAAATTTTGAAATCCGGAAAGCTTTTTTCGCGCCGAACTCCGTCGCCAACGAATGTAATTTTTGCGACTTGTCAAATTTTTCGTCCTGCGCTCCGTACATCGCATCGAA
>CAJOFG010000070.1 GCA_905233965.1 uncultured Selenomonadaceae bacterium | reverse complement strand
TACGGAAACCAACTGAAGGTTTTGAAAAAAAGAATTGTTTGGGCATCAATCTTCGCGGTAATTTTTTTGAACGGCTCAATCTTCGGCGTGTTCAACTACCTGGCGGATTATCTTGCAAGCGTTTCAAAATTCGCGCCGACTTTGGTCAGCGTCCTGCTCTTCGTCTACGGAATTTGCAACATTTTCGGAAGTATGATCGCCGGACAACTTTTAACGAACATTCCGACCGGCACGGTGAAAATTTTTCCCTTCGCGGTTGCGGCAATTTACGTTTCGCTGTTCAACGTCGGCGGCGACATCGTGACATCAATTTTAATTGTGCTGTGGGGACTTTTGGGAGGAATCAACGCGAATATAAATCAATTTTGGTTGTCGCGCACGGCTCCGGAGGCTCCCGACTTTGCGAACGGATTATTTTTGACGGCGGCGAATCTCGGCGTGGTAATCGGTACACCGTTCAGCGGAATTTTTATCGACAACTTCGGAATGAGCCATGTAATTTTCGGCGGCTTGATTTTCTCTGCGTGTGCCGCGCTGATTGTTTGGGTACAATGTTCGCGAAAAAATTTGAATCCGATTGAGGTGAAACGATGAAAAAATTTTTTACCTTGCTGATGATTTTCGGCGCAATTTTTTTCACGGGTTGCAATGCCGAATCGAATCAACCGGAAAAAGTTCCGGAGGTTGAAAAAAATTCCGGCGTTGAAGAAAAATCGAAAGTTGAGGAGGTAACCGATTTGAAAATTAAAATTACGGTCGGCGACAAAATTTTTGACGCAACACTTGAGGACAACGACTCTGCTCGCGAATTTGCAAAAAAATTGCCGCTCGAAGTCACGATGACGGAATTGAACGGCAACGAAAAATATTACAAGTTCCCGGAAAATTTCCCGGCGAACGATAAAAAAATCGGCGAAATTCATTCCGGCGATTTAATGCTGTACAGTTCAAGTTACGTCGTGCTGTTTTACAAAACTTTTTCGACGAATTATACTTATACCCGGCTCGGCAAAATCGACAACCCCGCCGGCTTGAGTGAGACTGTCGGCGGCGGCAACATCAAAGTGAGGTTTGAAAAATAAATGACGCTTGAAGAATTGATTGAGAGTTTCGCCGACGAAAATCATCCGTCATACCGGGCGTTACGATTGGAGAGTGGGCGGTCGTTGCGGCGGGCGCGGTTGTCACTAAAGATGTTGAACCTTATACGGTTGTCGGAGGACTTCCGGCGAAAGTAATAAAACGTATTGAGCATTAAAAATATTTTTGTAAGGAGCGAATCACTATGAAAAAATCTTTCAAAAAAATTTTGGCGGCAGTTCTCTGCATGGGCATGGTCGGAATCCCGGCGGCGGGTTCCGTTGACGCGGCACAAATTCCCGGTGACGCAAAAGCCGCTTCGTCAAGCAAAATTCAAAAGGAAAATTTGAAACTCGTTTCTGAATGGGACAAAGTTTTTCCGAAAAGCGATAAAGTCAATCATCAAAAAGTTACCTTCGTAAATCGTTACGGAATTACTCTTGCCGCCGATATGTACACGCCGAAAAGTTACACCGGCAAACTTCCGGCTCTTGCCGTTTGCGGAGCGTTCGGCGCGGTCAAAGAACAAATTTCCGGTCTTTACGCGCAACAAATGGCTGAGCGCGGATTTTTGACAATCGCCTTCGATCCGTCGTTCACCGGTGAAAGCGGAGGGTTCCCGCGTTTCGTTGCCTCGCCGGACATCAACACGGAAGATTTTTCTGCCGCCGTCGATTATCTTTCGACGCTCGATAATGTTGACGCGAACAGAATCGGCATAATCGGAATTTGCGGCTGGGGCGGTCTTGCACTCAATGCGGCGGCGATTGATACGCGAATCAAAGCGACGGTTGCAACGACAATGTACGACATGAGCCGGGTAGTTGCGAACGGATATTTTGACTACGACAAAGACGCGGCAACTTTGAAACGCGAACGCCAAACCAATCGAGAAAATTTGAACGCGCAGAGAACAGCCGACTACAAAGCCGGAGTGTACAAACGCGCCGGCGGTGTCATCGATCCGCTCCCGGCTGACGCGCCGCAATTCGTCAAAGATTATTACACTTATTACAAAACCGAACGCGGCTACCATAAACGCTCGCTGAACTCGAATGACGGTTGGAATGTGACTTCGGGTCTTTCCTTCATGAATATGCCGCAACTGACTTACATTTCCGAAATTCAAAATCCGGTTTTCCTCATTCACGGTGAGAAAGCGCACTCAAGATATTTTTCCGAAACGGCTTTTGAAAATATGACCGGCGTTAAACCGAACGGAAACGATACTGTTGTCGGCAACAAAGAGTTGCTGATAATTCCGGGCGCGTCCCACATTGATTTGTATGACAACCTCAACGCAATTCCCTTCGACAGAATTGCAAAATTTTTCAGCGATAATTTAAAATGATTGCGAACGTAGAGAAAAATAAAATTTACGAAACGGAAATTGACGGGCTCGGTTCCGGCGGGGAAGGTGTCGGAAAAATTGACGGGTTCACGATTTTTGTACCGGGTGCTTTGCCGGGCGAAAAAGTTTCCGCGAAAATTGAAGTCGTAAAAAAAAATTATTCCGTCGGACGTTTGGAAAAAATTTTGCGCGAAAGTCCGGACAGAGTAAACCCTTTCTGCCCGATTTACGAAAAATGCGGCGGCTGTCAGTTGCAACATCTGAGTTATCCGGCGCAACTCGAAAGGAAACGCCGGCAGGCAGTCGATGCGGTTCAACGAATCGGCAAGTTGAACGACGTTGAAATTCTCGAAACGATCGGCGCGGAAAATCCTCTCAACTACCGGAACAAAATGCAATTTCCCGTCGGAAAAATTCAAACCGGACTTGTCGCCGGCTGTTACGCGCGCGGCAGTCACGAAATTATCGACACGGATTTTTGCGGAATACAAAACGACGCGAACAATAAAATTTTGTGCGCCGTTAAAAAGATTTTGAGAAAGTTTAACATAGAGCCTTACGACGAAAAAAATCGTACCGGGATTGTTCGTCACATAATCGGGCGAACGTCCCGGACGGGCGAATTTATGATTGTCCTCGTCACCGCGAAAAAATTTTTGCCTGACGAAAAAAATATCGTTCGCGAAATTTGCAGGGAACTTCCGGAAGTAACAAGTATTCAGCAAAACATTCAGCCGGAAAAAAATAATGTCATTCTCGGACGGGAAACAAAAATTTTATTCGGCAGTCCGACCATTCGCGAAAAAATCGGCGAATTGAATTTCAACATCTCGGCGACTTCTTTTTTCCAAGTGAACACGGAGCAGGCGGAAATTTTATATCGGACGGCGAAAAATTTTGCCGAACTCTCCGGCGAAGAAATTTTGATTGACGCTTACTGCGGGACGGGGACAATTTCACTTTTTTTGGCGAATTATGCGCGGAAAGTTTACGGCATAGAAATTGTGAAGTCGGCGATTGATGACGCGAAAAAAAATGCCGACGAAAATAAAATCCGGAATGCGGAATTTTTTTCCGGCGACGCGACAAAAATTATTCCGGAGCTTTTCAAATCCGGAGTCCGCGCCGATGTCGTCACGGTTGACCCGCCGCGTGCCGGTTGCAACGAAAAAGTTTTGGAAACGTTCGCCGCGATGAATCCGGAAAAAATTATTTACGTTTCGTGCAACCCGGCCACTTTGGCGCGGGATATTTCCTTTTTGAACCGGCTCGGTTACCGGACAAAAAAAATACAACCGGTCGATATGTTTCCGTTCACTTCGCATATCGAATCGGTTGCTCAAATCATTCGTACTTAAATATTTTTTGCACAATGCGCCTGAATTATTTTTGCAAGGCAAGTTTCATTTTGATGATTCGTCTGACGGATTCGTTGATTCTCTCTTCGGAAAGTCTTCCGTCCCTTGCCGCGTACAAAATTCCCATGTAAGCGTCTTGTGCTTTTTTGTAATCGTGACAAATCAAAACAATATCCGCGCCGGCCTCCGCCGTAACAAATCCGATGTATTCCATATCCTCATGGTCGCTGCCGGATTTTTTTATTGCGCCCATTTGCAAATCGTCGGTGATTAAAACGCCTTTAAATTTCATTTTGTCCCTGAGCAAATCTGTCATGACGGCGCGGGAAAGTGAACCGGGATTTTCCGGATCGATCGCGTCGTATTTCAAGTGCGAAACCATAATCATAAATTTTGAATTGTCCTGCTCGTCGATAATTTTTTTGAACGGGACAAAATCGGTTTGCTCCAAAGTTTCCAAGTCGACTTCAACATTTGAAATATCGAGGTGCGGGTCGGTCTTTGCGCGCCCTATTCCCGGAAAATGTTTCAGGCAGTAAAAAAATTTTGTTGACTCGTAACCCTTCGCCGCTTGAGAAACAAATTCCGCGACAGTTTTTGCGTCACTCCCGAACGAACGGGTATCTTTGCTGCCCACGTCGGCAACAGGCGCAAAATTTACGTTCACGCCGATTGTTTTCAATTCTTCGGCAGTGAGTTTCGCGTAAGTGAAAGCGTTGTTCGGATCTCCGGTCAGCCCGATGTCTTCTTGTGAGGGTTGCACCGTCAAAGAATTTTTCATTCTGGCAACGCGCCCGCCTTCCTCGTCAATCGCGATAAAAAGCGGAAGTTTTTCGTTCGATTCGTTTTGCATCCGGTCAACAAATTTTTTTACCTGCTCTTTGTTGTCCATGTTCCTGTCGAACAAAATTACTCCGCCGATATGAAATTGATTAAACATATATTGAATGTCTTCGTTCATGTCGGTGCCGTAAACGCCGATCATGACCATCTGTCCGACTTTTTCGGTGAGCGTCATTTGATTTAAAATTTCTTCGACTTTATCGACTTCCGCGACGTTGCCGGATTTATTTTCCGATTCGTCGGCGTTGCCGGAAGAACAGCCGCACATCATGACGAGGAACAGAAAAGTCGCAAGCAACCCGGTAATTTTAAATTTCATTTCGCCACTCCTTCGCAAAAAATTTTTTCGACGAATTATATCATAACGCCGGAAACAATATCAAATCACATAACCCGAGATTAAAATATCTTCGCCGAGTTTTTCTGCGGAAAAATTTTTCAGTTTGACCGCGTCGTTGAAAGTTTTGAAACCTTCGCCGGAAACTGCCGACGGCGCATTTTGTCCGCCGAAAATTTTCGGAGTGACGAACGCAAAAATTTTATCGACGAGTCCGGCTTGCAACAGCGCAAAATGCAAAGTCCCGCCGCCTTCGACGAGGACGGAAGTTATTTCGCGTTCGGCAAGTTTCTTCATCAAAATTTTTAAATCGACTTTATCGCCGTCGCCTGCCGTGATGATTTCCGCTCCGGAATTTTTCAGCGCGTAAATTTTTTCTTCCGGCGCGTTCTCCGTCACGGCGATTATCGTTTGCGCTTGACCGTCGGAAATTATTTTTGCGTCCAGCGGAGTTCGTGCGAAACTGTCCGCGACGATTCGTATCGGATTTTTTCCCGGCGTTTCAAGTCGCGTCGTCAAAGACGGATTGTCCGCCAAAACCGTGCCGACCCCGACCATTATTGCGTCGGAAATGTCCCGGAGTTTGTGCGTGAATTGCAAAGACTCCGCACAACTTATTCCGCGTGATTCGCCGGCGACCGTTGCAATTTTTCCGTCAAGCGAACAGGCAAATTTTGAAGTGATGAAGGGGATTTTTTTCGTAACCCATTTGAAAAAAACTTCGTTGAGTTTCTCGGCCTCGTCCCGCAAAATTCCTTCCGTCACGGAAATTCCGGCGGCTTTCAAAATTTCTATGCCGCGCCCGGCAACTTTCGGATTCGGATCGCGAATTGCGACGACGACTCTTTTTATTCCGGTTTCGACGATTTTATTCGCGCAGGGGGGAGTGCGTCCGAAATGAGAACACGGCTCCAAAGTGACGTAAAGTGTAGAATTTTTTGCAAGTTCCCCCGCCGCGTTGATTGCGTTCACTTCAGCGTGAGGAGTTCCGGCTTTTCTGTGCCGACCTTCCGCAACGATTCGACCTTCGCGAACAATTACCGCGCCGACCATAGGATTGGGTGAAGTTCTTCCCTCCGCGTCTTTCGCAATTTGCAAAGCCCGGCTCATAAAAAATTCGTCCGTCATAAAAATTTACCCCCGAAAATATTAAACGTGATGCCGTCCTCGAACAACATCACGGAAAAATTTCTGATTGGT
>CAJOFG010000069.1 GCA_905233965.1 uncultured Selenomonadaceae bacterium | reverse complement strand
ATGCGGCACCAAACACGACCGAGACAGGAACGCCGCAAAAAATATTTTGAATTTTGGGTTGGGGCATCGACCCTTGCAGGAGACCTTGTAAGACTTAATGTTTTAAGCATTGGTTGTTGATAGCAGAATCCCCCGCCTTTAGGCGTGGGGAGTATGTCAATGTATAATCTGTTTAAAATTTTTTCGGTATCAGAATTTATTTTTTGCAAGGGAGGTGGAGCGCAGAATTTTTTTCTGAAAAAATTTTTGCGCGATTTGATGAAAGGCAGCTCGAAACCTATTTACGTTATCGGACACAGAAACCCGGACACAGACTCGATTTGCTCGGCGATCGGCTACGCTCATTTGAAACAGGCGATGGGCGAAAATGCAATTCCGGCACGTTGCGGAAAAATCAACAATGAAACAAAATACGCGCTGGAATATTTCAAAGCCGAACAGCCGCTCCTTTTGGCGGACTTGTATCCCCGCGTAAAAGATGTTGCGCTCGAATGTAAAACCGTCGTTCGTCAACACGATACCCTTCGTCATTTGGGCGAAGTCATGCGCCGCAGTGAATTGCAATCCATTCCCGTTACGAACAGCAAAGGCGACCTCGTCGGAATAGTCAGCGTCAGCGATTTGGCGAAGAGATATTTTTTGGAACTCGGCTTGCAGAATTTGGCGGAGATGGGCGTTCGTTATCGCGATATAATTCAATCGACGGAATCGAAAGTTTTGGTCGCCGGAGATGAAAACGAATTTATCGAAGGCAACATCGTAATTTCTGCCGGCAGTGTCGAAACGACGGTTGAAATGCTCCAGCCGAAAGATATTGTTCTCGTCGGAGACAGAAGCGTACACACTTTGACGAAAATTTTGGACGCGAAAATTTCCTGCTTAATCGTTACCGGCGGTTGCAGAATCGCTCCGGAAATTTTGACGAAGGCGGAGGAAATGAAAATTTTCGTCCTCGCCACACCTTACGATACTTACATTGTCGGTCGTCTTTTGAATCAGTGCGTTCCGGTTCGCAGAATCATGCACCCCGATCCGGTTTGTTTCCGCCCGATGGATTTGCTCAGCGACATAAAGGGCGTTATGGACGAAAATCGTTTCCGCAGTTATCCGGTCGTCGAGAACGGAAAACTTGTCGGACTTGTCAGCTCCGATGAAATTATGTTGCCGGAGCGCGAAAAAGTAATTTTGGTTGACCATAACGAACGCGGACAGGCAATCGAAGGAATTGAGGACGCGAAAATTTTGGAGATAATCGATCACCACAGACTCGGCGGAATCCAGACGAGCGAACCGATTTACACTCACCAGGAGCCGGTCGGTTGCACCTGTACAATCGTCGCGAATATGCATTGGCACAGAGATATTGAAATTCCTCCGTCGATAGCCGGACTTCTCCTTTCCGCAATAATTTCCGATACGGTTCTGTTTAAATCTCCGACTTGCACGGCTTACGACAAAAAGACGGCGGAACGTTTGGCGGATATTGCCGGCGTCGATTTGAAAGAATACGGTCTTGCAATGCTCCGCGCCGGTGCCGGTATCGGCGGAAAATCTCCGACGGAAATTGCGAAGAACGACATGAAAGAATTTAAAATCGGCGACTACAGAATTATCGTAAGTCAAATTTCCGTGATGGATCCGAAAGAAATTTTGGACATCGAGGAAAAACTTATTCGCGTCATGAAAGATAATTGCGATCGCGAAGGTTTTGATATGCACCTTTTGATGGCGACGGATATTTTGGAAGAGGCAACCTATTTGCTTTACGCCGGCTCACCGAAAACTTTAATCGGCGAGGCGTTCAAAAAAGATGCGAGCGGCACTCACGTTTATCTGCCCGGCGTAATGAGTCGCAAAAAGCAAATTATCCCGCCGCTCTCCGAAGCCGTCAAACGCATTAAACCGCAATAACAACAAGATTAAAGCTTGACCTGAAAGGCACTCGATTGATTTTTCCGCAACTTTTAAAAAGTTGACAAACAATTTACGCGACGAAATATTCAACTCACCGAATCATTCGCCGCGTTTTTATTTTGCCGAAAATTGTTTATCCGATTCTTATTCGCCGCCGGATAATTTTTCCGGACGTTGCCAAAATTTTTGTAAAGTGTTATAAATATCGTGCGGGAAAATTTTTTTCGCGAAATAAATTTTTTTAAGGAGCAATCATGAAGAAAATAATTTTGTTTTTGATTTTGCCGACGATTTTAATTTTGTTCGCCGGGTGCGGGAAAAAAGATTCTCCGGAAGAGGCGTTGAGTGAAATTCAAACCGCTTTTTCCGAAAGAGACATTGAAAAATTTTCCGAACGCATCGACACGGAAAAATTTTTTTCCCAAGTCTATGACGACGCGACAATCGAGTTGGCAAAAAATTGTGAGGTGTACGGAAAAAAATATCCGAAAGACCCCTACTTTCAACACGACGGAGAATTTTTGAAAAAGTACAACGCCGAACACAAAGAACTTCATTTGAAATTTTTGGATAACGTCATTAAATCGTACTTCGCAAAAATGCCGGAACCCGATAAGCCGGAAGAAAATCCCTACGCTTACGTTGCAAACGAGTTTGAAAAAATTCGCAACGCATCGCTTTTCAAAGTGACCGACGCGAAGGTTGACGAAAACAATCACGCGACAATCACGGCGGAAGTTGCCGGCGACAATTCGATTCGCGGAATGTTTATCGGCAAATTGACTTTCAAACTCGGATTTGACAAAAACGAAAACGGGAAATGGCGATTGACAAAAATTGAAAATATCGACGAACTTACACCCTCCGTCGTCGATAAAGCCGAAATGATTTGGATAACTTTTTTCTGACAAAGGAGGATTTTTTGTCATGGCATTTTACTACAATGAACCGTCTCACACTTTCGGAGAATATTTGCTCGTTCCCGGTTACTCGTCAACCGAATGTATCCCGACAAATGTAAATCTCGTCACCCCGCTGGTAAAATTTTCCGAAGGCGAACAACCGAAACTGAGTTTGAACATTCCCATGACTTCCGCGATAATGCAATCGGTTTCCGATGACGTTATGGCGATCGCGCTTGCCAAAGAAGGCGGCATTTCTTTTATCTACGGCTCGCAGGACGTTGAAAGTCAGGCGGCTATGGTTTCGCGGGTGAAAAATCATAAATCCGGATTCGTTTCCAGCGACTCGAACATCAAACCGACGACGACATTGAAAGAAATTCTCGAACTCTTGGAAAAAACCGGTCACTCCACAATGGCGGTTACCGAAGACGGAACGCCGAACGGAAAACTTTTGGGTATCGTCACAAGCCGCGATTATCGAATCACCCGGATGACGGGCGACGAACAAGCCTGCACTTTTATGACTCCGTTTGAAAAATTGGTTTACGCCGATGCCGACTCGACAACTTTGCCTATGGCGAACGATTTAATCTGGGAACACAAATTGAATATGTTGCCGCTCATCGACAAATCCCAAAGACTTCGTTACATGGTTTTCCGGAAAGATTACACCGACAACAAAACAAATCCGCTCGAACTTATCGACAGCCGGAAACGCTACCTTGTCGGCGCAGGAATAAATACCAGAGATTATGCCGAAAGAGTCCCGGCACTTTTGGAGGCCGGCGCGGACGTTCTCTGTATCGACTCGTCGGAAGGCTTCAGCGAATGGCAAAAAATTACTCTCGAATACATTCATAAAAATTTCGGCGACGATGTGAAAGTCGGCGCGGGAAATGTTGTTGACGCGGACGGATTTAATTTCCTCGCCGGTGCCGGCGCGGACTTTATCAAAGTCGGTATCGGCGGCGGGTCGATTTGCATAACCCGTGAGGCAAAAGGTATCGGACGCGGACAGGCGACGGCTTTAATCGACGTTTGCCGGGCGCGTGACGAATATTTTAAAAAGCACGGCGTTTACATTCCGGTTTGTTCCGACGGCGGAATTGTTCACGATTACCACATGACTTTGGCTCTTGCGATGGGCGCGGACTTTTTGATGCTCGGCAGATATTTTTCGCGTTTCGACGAATCTCCGACGGATAAAATTCGGATTAACGGAACGTATTACAAAGAATATTGGGGCGAAGGTTCAAACCGTGCGCGGAATTGGCAGCGTTACGATTTGGGCGGCGCGAAGAAACTTTCCTTTGAGGAAGGCGTTGACTCTTACGTTCCCTACGCCGGCTCATTGAAAGACAATTTGGATTCGACGCTTGCAAAAGTCCGTTCGACGATGTGCAACTGCGGCGCGTTGACTTTGCCGGAGTTGAGGGACAAGGCGAAAATAACTTTGGTTTCGGCAACCAGCATTGTCGAAGGCGGCAGTCACGACGTAATTTTGCGCGACCGCGTTCCTTTGAACTGAGGAGCTGTTTTTAATGATTGCGGTACAAGGATTTTATGACAACGGAAAAATCGAATTGAAAATTCCGGCTCCGATGAATCGCGCCGAAGTTTTGGTCATCTTTCCGGAAAAAAATGTTGAGTCGGAAAAAATTGACGGAGATTTTGTTGCGTCCCGTTTCGGTGCGGCGAAGGGACAATTTGTTTCTCCCACCGATATTGATTCGGCAAACGATGAGATTGCGGAAATGTTCGGAGTGAATGAATGAAAATTTTTATTGACACGGAATTTATTTGAGGGAGCGAAAAAATTTTGCAATTTACATTTTACGACGGAAAAACCGGAGAGCAATACATTTTGCCGGAACTTTATCAACCTGTTTACGGTCACCCGGAATTTGACAACCCGGCGCAAAGAAATTGCCGCGACAGACTCGAACATATTTACAAAGTTTACGACGCACTCGAAAAAGAATTGCAAAGACCTCTTCGTGTTTTGGATTTGGGTTGCAATCAAGGATTTATCAGTTTCTCTCTGGCGGCACGGGGGGGGGTAGTGACCGGTATTGACTCCGAAGAGTTGAACATAAAATTTTGCAACCTGCTTTCCGAAGAAAATCCGAATTTAAATGTAAAATTTATCAGGGCGCGAATTGAAGATTTTGTTCCGGCGATTCAACCCGGCGAATACGATTTGGTTTTGGGCTTGAGTATTTTTCGGGATTTGTACGAAACAAACGGATTTGATAAAGTTGAGGAAATACTCAAAGATTTGGCTGAAAAAGTCCCATGCTGTATATTTGAACCGGAATTGCAAAGCGAGCCGGACGAACGCTCAAAATTTTTGCCGGAAAAATATACTTACGTTTTCACCGGATTTTTGAGCATTAAAGTTTTGGCGCGTACTCCCGCCGAAAATTCCGATGTGAAAAGACCGCTCCTCTTTGCCGGAAAAAATTATCTTTACTTTGAAAATTCCGGACTGCTGAAGGTAGACAATTCACATCATCATAACACTCTTGAAACCGAAAATTACGGCAAACTGTATTGTTTTTGCGGCAACAAATTCGTTAAGCTTGTCGGAGGTTGGAATGAAACGGCGATTGAATACGCCGAATATGAGACAAAGTTTCTGAAAAAATTCGGCGGTCGTTACGGGTTCCCGAAATTGTATGATGCAGAAGTTGACGACGACGAATGTGGGAAAAGATTTTTTGTCGTCCGTGATAAACTGGAAGGTATTACTCTCGAAGAAAAAATCCGAAACGGAGAAAATTTTAATCATTGGGACGTTATCCGACAAGTTTTGGAGCAACTCGTTTTTTTGGAAGAAAACGGATATTATCACAACGACATTCAGCAACATAATATTTTGTGCAACGAGAACGGAAAAGTTTATGTTATCGACTACGAGTCGATAAGCGACAAAAAATCTTTCTTTACTTGGCCGCACGATTTGTTACAGGCTTTCTTTATTTTCATAAACAATGTTTTGGAAAATAAAGACCTGCCTTTGACACACTCAAAATCGAAAGAATTGTTCACCCGATTAAAACAACATATCGGCGACAAAAAATTTTCCAGGATTATGCGGATAAAAGATTCGGAAAAATACTTCGCCCGGCTTTACGAAATTTTATTCGCGTCCGACGACGATGAAACTTTTGACGGTTACACGGTTGCGGAGCATGAATTATTTGCCGTTGAAGAATATTTGGAAGAAATCGACAAAAGATTAGATGAGTACTTGGTTTACTTCGGGCAGGTTGATGCGTATATGCAGGGCTTGAAAAACAGAATTGAGGAACTTGAAAAAAATTTGACTTAAACAAAAGCGGAGATGGAAAAAATTTTGCCGGAACTTTATCAACCTGTTTGTTGACACCCGGAATTTGACAACCCGGCGCAAAGAAATTGCCGCG
>CAJOFG010000068.1 GCA_905233965.1 uncultured Selenomonadaceae bacterium | reverse complement strand
GTCGACACGCCATCCCTTGACTTCATTCTCGTCCTTGATGCCGACGGTAATCCCTTCAAGTCTGCGTGCAGTGCCTTTACGGTAGCGTTCATCGGCCTCCTTTGCCAGTTTCCTGGCCTCCTCAAAGTTGTCGAAAGTGATGGCATTGACTTTGCCGGCATTGAACGTGTCCAGCTCGTTTACCAAGTCCCGGCGCGATACGTTGTATTCGCCATTGTACTGCTTTACACGGCTGATCTGCGCTTCCAAAACTTCGCTTGGCGTTGTTTCACCTTTTTTGAACAGTTCTATGAGCTGTACGGCGGGCATGTAGGCCAACTCTTCCTGCGAAAACTTCGACTTGGCCAAAACTGCACTCGTGCTTGCTGCAAAGAACGCGATCAGCACTCCTGCCAGGAACGCAATAAATGTTTTCCTGAAAAAAAATCTGTTCATTTGTATACCTCCTCTGACAAACGTCAAAATATTTAACCTTCCCTACCGGGAAAGGCTTGTGCGGCATTGGTAAAGACTTTTACTTCCCGGAGAAAACTTTTTGTCCCTCAAAGTAAGTTGCTTCGGGTTTTGCCTCATGAATTTCCGGTGCGGGACAATCCAAAATATCTTTGTTGACGAGGAGGAAGTCTGCATATTTGCCTTCTTTGATACTTCCGCGTTCGTCTTCAAGGAACATTTGCTTTGCAACATTGATTGTCAACGCTTGAATTGCCTGTTCGCGTGTGATAAGTTCTTCAGTCCACCAAGGTTTTGCGCCTTCTTCAATATGATAAACGCCGGTCACTGTAATTTCCATAATTCCGAAAGGATCGTCGGGACTGTGACTGAGTGCAGGAAAATCTGAATGACAAGTAACATTTACATTGTTATCAAAAAATGATTTCAGCGGATAGCCGTGAAGTGCCATTTCGCCTTGAAAAATTTTAGGCATTACTTCTTGATTTTCTGCAGAATTGTGATGCCAGAGCATACCTTCCGTCGCATAAATATTATTTTCTGCCATGCGCTTATAATCTTCCGTGTTCACGTTACGCAAATGCACAATCGTATTCCGCAATTCTTTTTTTCCGGCGTTGACGTAAGAATTTACCGCACGATTTACAGCCATATTTCCCATTGCGTGAATATGCATTGTCAAATTTTTTTCATTCGCCTTGCGCGTAATTTCCGTAACTTCTTCTTCCGTCCAGTTTGCAATTCCTTGATGCCCGTCGAAATAAGGCGGATCGATAAATCCCGTGCCGCTTTCCGGTGTGCCGTCGATAAAAAGTTTTATCCAATTTGGTTTTACATGGTTTGAAGAATATTCTAAATTTTTGTCAATGTCCATCCAACTTTCAATTTCGTAAGTCGTGCCCAAAATAAAGTGCATTTTTCCTTCTTTGTCATATTCTTGAGCCGCTTTGTAGAAATTGTCGTTGTAAAAATAATTTCCCCAGCCGTCAATGTACATTGTGTAACCTTCCGACAACAAATGTTGCTCGATGTCTTTCATATTTTCTTTCGCCAGATTAACCGAAAAAAGATTGTCGTTATCCAAAAAGGAGCGCGTGTAAGTTCCTGCCTGTTCCTTAAGAAAACCTGTAGGTGTGCCGTCTTCACCCATAACAATTTCTCCGCCGCGAATATCTTTTTCTTTTTTCAAAACTTTTCCGTCTTCCGACATAATTCCGGCTTTTACAAGACAAAGTGTATTTGCCAAACCTTTGTGTCCTTCGTCGTCCGCGAAATAAATCGGAATGTCGCTGCAAATTGCGTCCAGCTTTTGACGGGTAGGCATATCATTTTCAAATTTCAAAAGTTGCCAGCCGAATCCAAAAATCGCCGTCGCTCCGTTTTCGCGAGCTTTTTTGACTGCCGCAGGTACAATTTCATTCAAAAATTTTTCCGGCGTGTCATCAAAATCAATAGTCATTCCGACTTTTGGAATACCGTGCCCGATCGAATAATGTGCGTGACCGTTTCCGCACGAAGGCATTACAAGACCTTTGCCGGTGTGGTCGATAACTTCAGTCTTGCCCTGTTCGATGAATTTTTCCGCGCCCGCTTTGTCGCCGACGTAAACAAATTTGCCGTCCTTCACCGCGAACGCCTCGACAATCTTATTGTCCTCGGAAGTAAAAATTTTTCCGTAAACAACCAAGTCGGCTTTTCCCGCACTTGTTGTCGTCGCATTTTCACCGCAACCTGTAAACATCAAACCGAGTGCCGCAAGTGATGTGGTTTTGATAAAATTTCTGCGATTTAACATTTTACCAATCCTTTCAAAAAATTTTTTATGAGACAATACCGGCAACTTAATTTGTATCTGCCGGACGTGCAATTATTCCATTTTTTTCTTTTCAAAACAAGGGGAAGTTCCGGAATGTCACAATGTTTTCGTGATTTTTACTTTTCGAGTGATTAAAATGCCGCTTCTTTAATCTCGCGTAACAACAAGATTTTTGTATCATGCCGGCAACCTGCCGTCCGAAACGAAGATAATTTCATTGCCTTTCAAATACCGCAAAACAGTTTCTTTTTGCAAGTTGCCGGTCTTGAGTTTCCGACCCGGAAAATGTAAAATAACTTCGTTTTAATTTTGGGAAGGGAAAAATTTTTTCGGCAAATAAAATGTTTGAATTTGAATTTATGCGCAACGCATTGGCGGCTGTAATTTTGATAACGCCGATGTTCGGAATTTTATCGACAATGGTCGTTTCAAATCGAATGGCTTTTTTTTCCGACTCGCTCGGACACGGCGCTTTTACCGGAATTGCAATAGGCGCACTCGTCGGAGTCGGTTTTGAAATTTTCGGACTGCTGGCGTTCTCAATCGTCTTTGCCTTGCTGATAACTCACATAAAAAATAAAACTCACGCCGGCGCGGATACCGTCATCGGAGTTTTTTCTTCGACCGCGATTGCTTGCGGTTTAATGTTGATGTCGTTCGGCGGAAACTTTAACAAGTTCTCCGGCTTTTTAATCGGCGACTTGCTGAGCGTTTCGCAAAATGATTTAATCGCGCTGGCTTTGACTTTCGTCGTCGTTTCCGTCGCGTGGATTTTTTTATTCAACCGGCTTTTAATTTCGTCTGTCAATCAGACTTTGGCACGGAGCCGGAGAATCAATACCCGAATCGTCGAATCGATTTTCGCGGTGTTGCTCGCGCTCGTCGTCGCGTTGAGCATTGATAAAGTCGGAATTTTAATTTTGAACGCGCTTTTGGTTTTGCCGGCTGCCGCTGCCCGGAATGTGACCAACTCGGTTAAATCGTATCACCTGTTCAGCGTGGCGACCGCGTTAATTTCCGGACTCGTCGGACTGTTCGTCGCTTACGAAATAAATTCTGCGGCGGGTGCAACGATAGTTGTTTGTGCGTCGGTAATTTACTTCGTCACGCTTGTTTTGAAACCGCATTTCTTGAAATAAAAATCCGGGCGATTTTTCAAACGGAATTTTTTTCGTGAAGATGTGCTATGTATTTGTTCCCCCAAGACTCGATGCTTTTTAAAACCGGTTCAAACTCTTTCCCTATTTCGGTTAAAGAGTATTCGACACGCGGAGGAATTTCCGGATAATATTCGCGCCGGATCATTCCTTCGCTTTCCAAAAATTTAAGTTGATTGGAAAGCGTCGCGTGGGTTATGTCCACCCGCCGTTGCAATTCGTTGAATCTTTTCGTTCCCTCGCTCAACTCGTGCAAAATCAGAATAGCCCACTTGCCGGCAAGAATTTTCTGAGCGGTGACGAACGGACACAGCCCGAACAAATTTTTTTGTATGAACTCACTTTTTTTCATTGCGTCCTCCGAAAAGTATTTCAAAAGCTACCTGCTCAAATAAAAAATCGTACTTGTAACATTTTATGACCCGGCTATAATTTAAGCAAGTCAAAAAATTGAACCGATGATAATTTTTGAGGAGGATTTGAAAATGAAAATTGCAGTTGTGTGCGCCAACGGTAAAGTCGGAAAATTGGTTGTGAAAGAAGCTTCGGACAGGGGACACGAAGTTACCGCAGTTGTTCGCGGCGAAAATAAATCGGCGGCAAAAAAAAGTATCATTCGCGATATTTTGGAAATCACGCCGGAAGATTTGAAAGGTTTTGACGTTGTGATCGATGCTTTCGGCACGTTCACTCCGGAAACTTTGCCGCTCCATTCAAAATCACTCAAACATCTTTGCGACGTGTTAAGCGGTTCGGATTCTCTTTTGCTCATTGTCGGCGGCGCGGGAAGTCTTTACATGGACAAAACTCATACGACACAACTTTTCAATACGCCGGATTTTCCGAAAGAATACATTCCGCTTGCGAAGGCGCAGGGAAAAGCTCTTGCCGAACTCCGTGAACGCAAAGATGTCAAATGGACTTTCGTCAGTCCGGCGGCGGTCTTTCTGCCGGAAGGAGAACGTACCGGAAAATACGTTTTGAACGGCGAAGAATTTGCAGTCAACGATAAAGGCGAAAGTGTCATAAGTTACGCAGACTACGCGATCGCAATGGTTGACGAGGCGGAGAAAAAAAATCACGTCGGCGAAAGAATTTCCGTCAACGGTATTTGAGAGCGCAAAAAAAATTTTTTTAAATCAAAATAATTTTTTTGTCGGACGATTGCAAAATTGTCCGGCGTTTTTTTTGCGTGGAAAAAATTTTTCTTTGGTTGTATAATGGGTAAAATTTTTTTTATCGGAGGAAATTTTGATGAAATTGAAAATTTTTTTATCGGCAATAATTTTTTTGTTGCTCCTCGTGCCGGGAAAAAGTTTTGCCGAAATGCCGGACGTTACCGCCGGAAAAATTGATTTTGACATTTTACAGGGAAAATATTTTCTCGAAAAAAATGTTTTCGTCAAAGTGGACAATCACGGATTCACGGCGACGGTTGCCGCAGACAAAGCCGAAATAAGCATGGTTACGAAAACTTGTATCGCGGAAGGCAACGTCACTTTCACGCACGGAAATTTTTCTCTCGCCTGCAAAAAAGCGTTCGCCGATTGGAACGACAAAAAAGTTGACGCGCAGGGCAAAGTAAAATTTATCGACAAAAATATCGTCAACGTAAATTCGGAGAAGGCAACTTTCAGCTTGGACGAAAAAATTATCGACTTCACCGGCAAAGTCGAAATAAAGCCGGAGAAAAATTTTAAACCCTCCGAAACTTTCACGCCGGACAAAAAGAAAAAATATTCTCACGTCCGATACAACATCGAAACGAAGGAATTTTCACAACCCGAAGGGAGCGAAAAGTAATTGGAAAATTATATCGGCGCGGAAAAAATTCTGGAGAAGAAGAAAAAATTTATAATGCCCTGTCTGGGTCATTTTTACTCCGACCCTCCCGAATTTGTTCGCGGTGAAATGCAACACCTTTACGACACGAACGGAAAAAAATATTTGGATATGTACGCCGGCGTTTCCGTGATAAATTGCGGGCATTGCAATCCGTACATTGTAAATCGCGTCGTCGAACAGGTGAAAAAACTTCAGCACGTTTGCAATATTTATTTGACGGAGAATTTTGTAAATCTCGCCGAACGTCTTGCCGAAGTCACGCCGGGCGATTTGCAAAAATCTTTTTTTTGCTCCACCGGCACGGAGGCTAATGAAGGCTCTTTACTTCTCGCCTCGATTTACACTAAGAGTTCGGAATTTATCGCGTTGCAAAATTCTCTGCACGGGCGGACGAAGTTGACGATGAGTTTGACCGGAATAGGAATGTGGAGGACTGATACAAACCCGGTCGGCGGAATAAATTTCGCGCCTGACCCTTACTGTTACCGGTGCCCGCTCGGAAAAAAATATCCGGAATGTGATTTGGAATGTGCCAATCACGTCGAAAAAATAATTCAAATGCAAACTTCCGGAAAACCCGCCGCGCTTATTGCCGAACCGATTCAAGGCAACGCCGGCATCGTCGTGCCGCCGAAAAATTATTTCAAACGCGTTAAAGAAATTTTGGAAAAGTACGGTGCGCTTTTTATCGCGGACGAAGTGCAAACCGGTTTCGCACGAACCGGAAAAATGTTTGCGATTGAAAATTTCGACGTTGTGCCGGACATCATGAGTGTTGCGAAGGCGTTGGGCAACGGACAACCGATAAGCGCGTTTATCTCGACGGCGAAAATTGCCGACACTTACACGCGACCGGGCGCATCGACTTTGGGAGGAAATCCGGTTTCGTCAACCGCCGGGCTTGCCGTTCTCGACTACATTGCGGAAAAAAATTTAATGCAAAATGCAAGGGAGCGCGGCGAACAACTTAAAACCGGACTGTTGACTTTACAGAAAAAATTTCCGATAATCGGGGACGTGCGCGGACTCGGTTTGATGATCGGCGCGGAATTTGTTCACCCGGACAAATCGCCGGCGTTCAAAGAGCTTGATGAGGTTCTTGAAATTTTGAAGGACAGAGGATTTATAATCGGCAAGGGCGGAGTCGGGCGCAACGTCATGGCATTCCAGCCGCCGCTCGTGATAACCGCTCAAGATGTCGATGATGTTTTGAACGCGATCGAACTTGTTCTGCAGGAAAAAAATTTTTAACTTGAGGTGAGGATTTTGTTATTTGTCGAAATAATTCTCGGCGCGGCAATTTTGTTCACGGCGGGAATTGCAATTTACATTAAGCAACGCGGACGCGAAAAAGTTGTCCCGCATTTGGAAAGTCGGACACCGTTCAAAATAGAATCGCGGGACGAAAAATCTTTGACGCTTTCCACGACGATAGAATTTCGCAACGAAGGAACGCAAAGCGCAATGATTGTCGATGCATACGTCAAGCCGCAACTCCCTTTCGAGCAATACGACGGAATGGACGTTCGCGGAAAAGCGGAGCGGGAAGGAAAACCCAGACTTGACGATTATTTTGAAGCGTTGGTTTTGGAACATCAAGAGAGCGTAAATTTGGTCGCGAAAGTTACTTTGACGGCGCGAAAAGGTTTGTCGCTTGAAGAGGCGGTAAGCAAAATGGTTGACTTCCCGATTGAATTTATTTATCGCGAAGTCGGACGCACGCCCATGCACTTTTCGATAGCCAGAATTTTTTTGACGGCTGAAGAGTTGGCAAAATTAACCGGCGTGAAACTCGTTGAAGATTGAGAGGAAAAAATTTTATGAGCTTAGAAATAATTCCGGTACCCACCCGAATTTTGACACCGAAAGATGATATAGTTGACGCGGTCGAAAAATATACGAAAGAAACAATCGGACCGGACGACGTGATAACCGTTGCGGAAAGTGTCGTCGCGATAACGCAGGGAAATATTGTTCGCCCGGACGAATTGAAAATCAGTTGCCTTGCAAAATTTTGTTGCCTGTTCATTCCGGATTACGGCAGTCTTGCGACTCCTCACGGTATGCAGTCGCTCATGGCGAAGGAAGGCGAATGGCGGGTAGCCTTCGCGCTGTTCGCCGGCTTTTTGGGAAAAATTATCGGAATGCCCGGACTTTTTTACAAATGGGGCGGACGGCAGGCGGCACTTATCGACGACGTGACCGGAACCATGCCGCCTTTCGACAAATGCGTTGTCTACGGACCGGAAAATCCGGAAAAAGTTGTCGCGGCTCTTAAAGAACGGCTCGGTTGTTTC
>CAJOFG010000067.1 GCA_905233965.1 uncultured Selenomonadaceae bacterium | reverse complement strand
TTATATTGCGGAAGGCGATACGCCTTTGGCGGTTTACGAATATTGCAATTTGCACGGTCTTTGGGTTGCAAAAATTTAAAACGATAAAATTTAAAACTCTTGCCGCAAGTTTGACGGATAAAAAAATTTTCGCCGGGCTTGCGGCATTATTTTTAAGGAGGAATTGAATTGCCGAAAATCGCACTTGCACAAATTGAAGTTGTCGCAGGACACCCGGACGTGAACACGGAAAAAATTTTGTCATTCGTCGAACGGGCGAAAAATCAAAATGCCGACTTGATAATTTTTCCGGAAATGTCCGTTCCCGGTTACCTGCTCGGCGACACTTGGGAGCAGGATTCTTTTCTGCGCGACTGTGAACTTTGCGGAGAAAAAATTATCGCGGCAAGCTCCGGCATTACAATTATTTTCGGAAACATTGCCGTTGACCGGACGAAAAAAAATAACGACGGACGCGCAAGAAAATACAACGCACTTTTCGCCGCGCAAAACGGAAAATTGATTAAACCGGAAAATTTGCCGTATCCGTTCGTGATAAAAACTCTGTTGCCGAATTACCGGGAATTTGACGACACGCGGCACTTTTTCGGTTTGCAGAAACTTGCCGAAGAACTCGGGACGGACATTAAAAATCTACTCGCGCCGTTGCAAATTGAGTTGAGCGGAAAAATTTTTCGCGTCGGCTGCATGATTTGCGAAGATGCCTGGAGCGACAATTACGGATTTTCGCCGGCAAAATTTTTCGGACAGAGTGCGGATTTTTGCGTAAATATTTCGTCCTCTCCGTTCACTCTCGGCAAGAGCGGAGCGCGTGACAGAACTTTTTCCGCTCTCGCGAAAGATTTGAATTGCCCGCTGTTTTACGTCAACGTCATCGGGTTGCAGAACAACGGCAAAACGATTTACACTTTCGACGGCGGCAGTACGATTTACAATTCGACCGGCGAAGTCGTCAGTCGCGCCGGACTTTACGAAGAAAATTTGGAAGTCATCGAACTTGACGCGATAAAAAATTTCCCGGCGAAAACTTTTTCCGACGAACCGGACATCGCGTCGATTTACCGCGCATTGAATTACGGAGTCGAAAAATTTTTGCGGCAAATCGGCATGAAAAAAGTTGTCATCGGAATTTCCGGCGGCATCGACTCCGCGGTTGCCTCCGCGCTGTACACGAAAATTTTGGGCGCGGAAAATGTTTTGCTCGTCAATATGCCGAGCGTTTTTAACTCTGCGACGACGCGGGGATTGAGTGAACAGCTTGCAAAAAATTTGGGTTGCAAATACGCAATCGTTCCCATTCAGGAATCGGTTGATTTGACTGTCCGGCAACTTGAATCGACGGAGATAAAATTTTTGGAAAAAAATTCTTCGGAGAAATTGAAAATATCCGACTTCGTCCGCGAAAACATTCAAGCCCGCGACAGGAGCGGCAGAATTTTGGCGGCGTTGGCGGCGGCAATCGGCGGAGGATTTACCTGCAACGCGAACAAAGCGGAAACGTCCGTCGGGTACGCGACTTTGTACGGTGACGCGGCAGGATTTTTGGCGGCGTTGGCGGACTTGTGGAAATTTCAAATTTACGAGTTGGCAAATTATCTGAACGAAAAAATTTACCGGCGCGAAGTCATTCCGCAGGGAATTATCGACATCGTGCCGAGTGCGGAACTTTCAAACGCGCAGAACGTGGACGAAGGCAAAGGCGACCCGTTGAAATACCCCTACCATGATTTTTTATTCCGCTCATTCATCGAACGGTGGAACAAGGCAACGCCGGAAGATATTTTGAAGTGGTACGCCGAAGGAATTTTGGAAAAGGAAATCGGTTGCGCACCGGGACTTGTGAAAAAATATTTTCCGACGGCGAAAGATTTTATCGAAGACTTGGAACGCTGGTGGAAACTTTTTACCGGAATGTCGGTTGCGAAACGTATTCAGTCGCCGCCGATTTTGGCGGTAAGTCGTCGCGCTTACGGATTCGATCACAGGGAAGCGCAGAACGGATTTTATTTCACGCAAGGTTATAAAAATTTGAAAGAAAAATTGCTCGGCTGAAAAATTATTCCGGGCAAAAGAAAAACCCCGAAACTTTTTTCAAAGCGTCGGGGTCTTTTTTATTTTCCGGAGCAAAAATTATTTTGCTTCCAATTCCTCTTTGGAGTAGTAGCCGCCGTCGATAATTTTTTCTTGAACGTTCGACGCGTCAATCGTTTCCGGTTTGCAGAGGTAAGCCGGTACCGTCAATTTGCGATTGTTGTATGAATTGACATCGTTAATTTCCGGTTCGTTTCCGTTCATGACGGCATCAACCATCGTTGCACATTTTTCGACGAGTACACGCGTATCTTTGAAAACAGTCATCGCCATTTTGCCGTCGATAATATTTCTTGCCGCGCGAAGTTCTCCGTCGTCGCCGGTAATTATCGGCCAGTTGTTTCCGACGGAATATCCCGCCTCTTCCAACGCTTCGATTATAACGTAGCTGAATCCGTCGGAAGGAGCAATAACGGCATCAAGTTTTTTTCCGTCGGCGTAGTAAGTTTTCAAAATTTCAGCCATTCTTGCTTTCGCGTCCGGGCGTGACCAACCTTTAATGGCAATGTCATCGAATTGCACTTTGCCGGAAGGAACGACGAGTTGTCCGCTGTTGAGGTACGGTTGCAAAACTTCAAACAGTCCGGAGTTCAAAACTCTTGCGTTGTTGTCCGTCGGAGAGCCGGCGAAAAATTCAATGTTGTAAGGTCCTTTGCCGGATTTCAATTCCAATTTTTCCTCAATGTACTTTCCTATTTGAACGCCGACATCTTTATTGTCGAAAGTGACGTAGTAGGAAATGCTGTCCGTGTCCATAATCAAACGGTCGTAAGAGATAATCGGAATTTTTTTCTCGTAAGCTTTCGCGAGAATGTCAACCAACTTTGTCGAATCGAACGCACCGATAACAAGACACGAAACATTATCGTCAATCATTTTTTGAATCTGATCTACCTGCGTTTGGTAAGTGTCTTTGGTGTATTCCAAGTTGACCGTGTAACCTTGTCCCTCAAGAGTTTTTTTCAAATTTTCGCCGTCTTTGTACCAGCGAATCGACGACTGACTCGGCATCGCGACACCGATTGTTTTTCCGTTCGATTTTTTTTGTTCGCCGGAATCTCCGCCGCAACCGGTCAAAAATGCCGTCATCAGGACGGCAAGAAAAATCGCCGTCAGCTTTTTAAAATTACTCATACAAAACGCCCCCATAAAAAAATTTTTTATTTGATTTGTTTTGAACACTCATCAATAATTTTTGTGACGGTCAGAGAATTTTTTAAGCCGTCCTCCACTTTTTTGTAATCGCCGGACGAAAAAATTTCTCCGAACTCCTCGAACTCGTGAACCATTCGATTTTCAAATTTGTTAAGGTTGAAAATTTTTTTCTCTTCGCCGCGAATAAAAATTTCAATTTCATTCAAAACATTCGTCGCGCCGTTCACCCGGACATATCCTTCGTCGCCTTGAACGCAAAAATATCCGGGACTGTCGGAATCTTTCGTTCCGATCGCGACGGCGGAAAAATTTTTGTAGTCCAGCGTGACGACTCCGGAAGTGTCCACCCCGTTCCTGCCGCGATTCGGTTTGTAATTTATTTCGGACGGTTCGCCGAAAAGTGCCGCGATTAAATTCAGATTGTAAACATTTATGTCGCGAAGTGCGCCGCCGTACAATTTCGGATCAAATGCCGGATGAACTTTTTGGTTTTTGTAATCGTCGTAACGGCTCGAACGCTGAGAATAATTTGCCGTGACAAGTTTAATTTCCCCGATTTTTTTCAGCGCATCGCGAATCGCGTAAAAATTCGGCATATGCAAATTTGTAATCGCCTCGAACAGGTACAACTTTTTTTCCGTCGCGATTTTTGCAAGCTCTTCGGCTTCGGAAAAATTTGTCGTGAAAGGTTTTTCCAAAATAACATTTTTCCCGGCAAGCAAAAATTTTTTCGCGTACTCGTAATGAACGCTGTTAATCAAACCGACGTAAACGAATTGAATTTTTTCGTCGGCAGCAATTTCGTCAAGGTCTGTCGAAATTTTTTTCACGCCGAATTTTCCGGCAAGTTTCTCCGCTTTTTCCCGGCTGTGCGGTCGCGCCCAAATTAAATTGACGTTAAACTTTTTTGAAGTTTGCATCGCGTCGATCGCTTCCGGAATTATTTTCCCCGTTCCGAGAACGGCAATTTCAATCACTAAAAAACCCTCCCTTAAAAAATTTTTCTCTTTGACGGAATTATACACTTCATGAAATTTTCTGTAAATAATCAAGTCCGTTTTGTCGAAAGATTTTTTGAAGAAATTTCCCGGACAAATATTTTTCTTGCCGATTTTTTTACCGGGATTTATAATTTTATAAATCGAAAGCAGGTGAACGAAAAATGGCCGTTAAAGTAAATACAATGGCAACTCCGGCATCTCCGTTTGAAATTTTGCGGAACTCCGGCGAAAAAGTTTTCGAGAAGGACAACAATTTTTCCGAAGAACTTTTGAGTCACGAGAGCGAAGGCGTTTCTCACGAAGAAATGGATGCCATGCTCAAAAAAATTGACGAGCAAGCCGGCAGACTCAGCAAAACTCCGACTTACGAAGAGTTGCGCGAATATCGGACGTTGATAAAAAATTTCGTCGGCGCGGCGGTCAGCAATATGTACGAGTTGAACACTCAAGCCGGCTGGGACAGAATGGGGCGGCAAAGAGTTTATACCACCGTCAGAAAAATAGATCGCAAGCTTGAGGAAATGGCCGAAAAAATTCGTCTGGGACAGGCGGACAAGTTGGACGTTGTCGCCGAACACGATGCAATTCGCGGAATGTTGGTTGATATTTATATGTAAGCGATGGGAAATTATAAACTCGGTTGGCAAAATATTTTCGGACATGAAACGAAAATCGAACGGCTGAAAAAAAATATTGCCGAAAACAAATTTCCGCACGCGCTGATTTTTTCCGGCATTGAGGGCATCGGCAAGAAAAAAATCGCGACGGCTTGCGCGGCGGCTCTCCTCTGCGAAAATCCGGAGAACGGCGAACCTTGCGGAGTTTGTCCGAATTGCAAATTGATGGCGGGCGGCTCTCACCCGGATTTTTACATCGTTGCGCCGGAGGAAACAAAGACGCGCCGAAATATTAAAATCGGGCAAATTCGCGCTCTTCAAAATGAGGTTGCGCTCCGTCCGATAAATTCCGACGTTCGCGTTGTAATAATCGACGGTGCGGAATTTATGAACGGTGCCGCCGCGAATTGTCTTTTGAAAACTTTGGAGGAACCGCCGGGACAAACGATTTTTATTTTGACGACGGCGAATCGTGCCGGACTTTTGATGACGGTTCGTTCGCGTTGTGTCACGATAAATTTTGACAGGTTGCCGGAGGAAAAAATTTTTTCCGAACTCATTGACAGGGAAATTGAGCCGGACAAAGCGAAAAAAATTTCCGTGATTGCCGGCGGAAGTTTCGGACGCGCTTTGAACTTGGCGGAGTCCGGCGGGTACGAAATTCGCGAAGAAGTTTTGAACTTAATCGAAAAAATTTGTGCGGAGGAATTTACGAACGAAGATATTTTCACGAAGGGCGCGCAAATTTCCGATTGGTCGCGTGAAAATTTTTTTGACTTCGTGAATCATTTCCAAAAAATTTTTCGCGATATTTTTCTGCTCGATCAATCGGAGTTGTACAATCCGGATTTTAAAGACCGGTTGAGTAAAATAAAAATTTCGGAAAAAAGATTGTCGGCGATGATTGCGGAAGGCGTTACGGTTCAACGCCGGCTGAAGTCGAATGCAAACTTGCGACTGCTCGCCGAAGCGTATTTGATGAAACTGAAACAGATTGTAAAAAATTGAAGGGAGAATCATGGCACAAACAGTTATAGGAGTCAGATTTAAAAAAGCCGGGAAAATTCATTTCTTCGACCCCGGCGACGACGAAATAGTTGTCGGCGACTCTGTCATAGTCGATACGATACGCGGCTTGGAATGCGGGACGGTTGTTATCGCACCCCGTGAAATGCCGGAGCCGGAAGAGCCTTCGCCGATGAAACCGGAAACGCGAAAAATTCATCGCAAGGCAACCCGTGCCGACATGGCGCGTGTCGCACTGAACAAAGAGAACGAGAAAAAAGCATTTGAAATTTGTCTTCAAAAAATTAAAGATCACGATTTGCCGATGAAACTTATCAACGTCAGTTACACCTTCGACGTGAACAAAATTATTTTTTACTTCACGGCTGACGGGCGCGTTGACTGCATCGGTTTTTCATACGCGAATCGAACTTCGGCAAGTCGGCGTTCGCGACGAGGCAAAACTTTTGGGCGGCATCGGTTGTTGCGGTCGTCCTCTTTGTTGCGCGACTTTTTTGGGTGACTTCGCGCCGCTTTCAATTCGTATGGCGAAGGAACAAAATTTGTCGCTGAACCCGACGAAAATTTCCGGCATCTGCGGCAGGCTTTTGTGCTGCCTGAAATACGAGAGCGACTACTATCACGAAATGTATAAAGAGAACGAACGGAATTTTATTCCTGAGTACGGCAACCTGGTCATGACTGCGGAGGGCGAAGGCAAAGTCATTCACGTCAATATGCAACGACAAACCGTCACGGTCATGCTGGATACAAAAGATACGGTTTCGGCAAGCTGGGACGATTTGCTCCCGATTGAAGAAAATAATCCGAACGCCGGGAAAAAATTTTCAAAGCAAACCGAAGATAATTCGGAGGACGCGGAAACTCCCGCCGACGAAAAAAAATCTCCGGCGAAATTTTCAAGCGAAAGACCTCGAAAAAATTTCCAACCGCGCAACATTCAACCCGGTCGTCCGAAAAAAATTTTCGCCGGCGAAGACAAGAACGAAATTTTTGAAGAGTCGCCGGCAGAAACGCGGAACAAAAATAAAGTCAAGTACCGGGAAAGACCAAACAATTCCGGTTTCAAACGTCCGCGCCGTTCACGCAGACCCCGCGACTTCAGAAAATGAGCGAACAAAAAATTTTCCTGCGGGAAGGCGAACGGCTCGACGATTTGATGAAGTCCGGGCGAATGATTATCCAGGACGAAAAAGAATTTTGCTTTTCTATGGACTCGGTTTTAATCGCGCACTTCCCGCGTCTGAAAAAAAATTTTAAAGTCCTCGACTTGGGCACCGGCACCGGAGTGATTCCCCTGCTGATTGCCGACGAAGTCCGGGAAATTGTCGCCGTCGAAATAAATTCGCGCATGGCGGACATTGCCCGGCGAAATGTTGAGTTAAATAATTTGTCGGAAAAAATTTTTGTCCGGGAAGGAGATTATCGACTTCACCGGACAATTTTTAAGCCGGAGAGTTTCGACCTCGTCATTGCAAATCCGCCTTACGTCCCGGTGGGCAGCGGCGAAGTCAACAAACTTTCCGGAGTTGCGCGGGCGCGTCACGAATTTACCGCGACGCTCGATGACGTGGTGACTGCCGCGCGATTCGTTTTAAAATTTCACGGAACTTTTTGCATGATTCATTCTGCCGCCCGACTTTGCGAAATTGTCGATACACTTCATGCCCGGCAGTTTGAAATGAAACGTCTGCAAATAATTCAGCCGAAAGTCGGACGCGACGCAAACTTAATCATGATTGAGGCGACCGTCGGAGGAAATCCCGGAAATTTAAAAATTTTGCCGCCGCTCGTCATTCACAATCCGGACGGAAGTTACACCGACGAAGTGAAAAGAATTTATTCATAAAATTTGGAGAGTAAAACCGTGGACGTGAATTTTGAACTCGGCGATTTGCATTTTGTTTGGGACAAAGACAAAGCCGAAATGAATTGGAGAAAGCATAAAGTTTATTTTGAAGATGCCGCATTGGTTTTTTTCGACGAAAATAAACTTGATGATTACGACGATTTACACGACACTGATGAGGACAGATTTAAAATCGTCGGC
>CAJOFG010000066.1 GCA_905233965.1 uncultured Selenomonadaceae bacterium | reverse complement strand
GACTACACGACCGGTCCGAAAATTATCACGCCGGAAGTCAAAAAAGCTATGGAAAAAGCTCTTACCGAAATTCAGGACGGAACTTTCGCAAACAAATGGCTCGTCGAAAATCGTGCGGCAGGTCGCGCAAACTTTTTGGCACAGCGCAGAATCCATGCCGAACATCAGATTGAAAAAGTCGGCGAAAAACTTCGCGGCATGATGAGTTGGCTCAAAGACGGTGCAGACCTTTCCAAAGACTGAGCGGAGGATTTTTCGGTGATTGACGAAAAATTTTTTGATGAATTGGAACAATTAAAAGATGTCCGCCGAAAAAAGATTGACGAAATAAAAAATCGGGATTTGCCGGTGATTATCTTCGGTGCCGGAGAACTCGGGTATGAAATGAAAAATTATCTTGAGTCTTGCGGAATTGAAGTTGCCGGATTTGCGGTTGACGAAAATTATTACAAGCCGGGACAAACTTATTTGAATCGCCCGGTTTACAATTTTTCCGAACTTGCCGCGCAACCCGATAAATATATTTTTGTTCTCGGAGTCGGCGATTTGCATGACGGCGGAAAACGTGTCGAAAAATTTTTGAGTGACGACGGATTGACCAAATACGTTTTCCCCGTTTATATGTTTGAGAGTATTCGGTACAATTTTATCCGGGAACGTGAAAAGAAGTTTGCCGAAACTTTGGATTGGCTTGAAGATGATTTTTCAAAATTGACGATGAAAAATTATCTCAAAATGCTTTTGACGAACGATTACACTTTCAATCTCGAAATTTCCGCTCCGAATCAATATTTCAACGAGTTGACCGAACCGGTTCGCGGCGGAGTATTCGTTGACTGCGGCGCGTTTCGCGGAGATACGATTGAAGAATTTGTCGATTGGAGCGGCGGGAGTTACAAAAAAATTTTTGCGTTTGAACCCGACCCGACGAATTTTTCCGAGCTGAAAAAATTTGTCCGGGAGAAAAATTTTGAAAACGTTTCGATTTTCAACTGCGGTGTCGGCGAAAAAAAATCGCGGCTCACTTTTTCAAGCAACGAAGGAACAAGTTCTAAAGTTTCTGCGGACGGAGATATTTCCGTTGATGTTGAAAAAATTGACGACATCGTTAAAGACGCACCGGTAAATTTTATAAAAATGGACATTGAAGGCAGTGAACTTTCCGCTTTGAAAGGCGCGGCTCAAACAATCAAAAAAAATAAACCGGTTCTTGCGATTTGCGCTTATCATAAGTCGGAAGATTTAATCACTCTGCCGCAGTATATAAAATCTCTTCGCGACGATTACAAATTGTATTTGCGCAAGCACGGTTTTTACACCACGCATGTCGAATCGGTTCTCTATGCGGTTTAAAATAAATGAGTGATAAATATTTTCGGATTCTCCTTTCGGGGAGAATTTTTTTTGTTGCAAACTCCAAAATAAAAAATGAAAAAAACTTGAAAAAAACTTGCTTGATTTTAATTTAGGGCTTATACTGTCACCCGGAACTTTTTTTGCAAACGGGGGTTCGACAGTTGATTCGAGGAATAAAAGTTTTAATCACCGGATTTTTTTTCGCAACGACAATTTTTTTTAATTTCGCGGAGTGTTCGGCGGAAAATTTAAAATTTGTCGATGCCGCCGGAGATGTCGGCTATTACGTCGATTTGGACACGGTGCAAGTTATCAACCCGGAAATTTTCGACGTAAATATAGTTACAATCCGGGTCGAACTCAATCAAATGGAAGTGACCGATGTCCGGATAAATCACGCGGCGAAAACTTACACGATAAAGTCCACAAAAACTTTTTCTTATGACGAACGGACGGAATTGAAATCCGATAACGTCACGCGGAAAGAAAAATCCTACTCCGACAAATCTTTTATGGCTGAGGCTGTCGGAATTATTCTTTACGGAGGCGATTAAAAGTGAGTTTGAAAAAAATTTTATGTACGGGATTGACTGCGGCGATGATTTTCACCGGCTCGCAATTCACCTCTGCCGCAGGAAGTGATTCTGCAAGCGGGTCTTTGGCAAAAATCGAAATTGACACTTACGGAGTGGAGCAGGACGGTCCTTTGATTGCGCGCGTCGGTCGGCTGGAAAAAGATTACACCGGTCAAAATATGCAGGGCAATTTGAATATGCGGATAAATGCCGTTTCCGATCTGATTTACCAAAACAGCGGCGAACCGAGTCTCATGGCAAAAGTCAACGCGCTTGAATGGAATGTCAAAAATGAAGTTGTTTCCGGCGGACTGGCTCAACGAATTGCCGGGCTTGAAAATGTAATTCTCGGCACAAGCGGCTCCGGCACTTTTTCCGACAGAATTAAATCATTGGCGAAAGAATCTTTCGGCGACGAAAAAATTCCGATGGTTCAAGTCCGTGTTCCCGCCGGCACTTTGATAAAAGTTGCGACGACCGAAACTTTGAACACGCGCACCATGCAAGTCGGCGACACCGTCCCGATAAAAGTTGAGGAGGACGTTATCATTGACGGCAACCTGATTTTTGCGAGGGGGCTTCGCGGCAAAGGAGAAGTTCTGGAAGTCAAGAGCGCGAACAAGTGGGGACGCAACGGCAGAATGGATATCAACTTCAACCGGCTTGAATGTATCGACGGAGAGCAAATTAAAATTTGTGTCGGTGACGATGCCGAAGAATTGATGACGCAAAACAAAATGGTTGATGCCGCCGCGCTTGTCGGACTTGATTTGAAAGACGATTGGAAAAAAGCAACGGTTCACGGAAAAAATTTGGAGATTCCGGCCGGCACGGAATTTTACGTTCAGCTTGAAGAAAACGAATTTATTTACGCCTTGCAGGGCGGAGCGTCAATCAAAATTGCTTCCGGCTCAAACGTAATAACCGTGCCTTCCGAAGAAGAAGAAGTCATAATCGTTGAGGAAGACGACCGGGACGAAGAAACAACCGAAATTCGCTACACGGAAGAATAATGATGAGTAAGTTAAAAAAATTTCAAAAGGTGGCAACCCTTTCACTTTGCGCCGTCGGTTTGAATTTTGTTTCCGGCGAAAATCCGAAAGTCGAGGCGGTTTACCGTTCACATTCGGATACAGGCACGCAAATTTTTGACTACATAGAAAATCGGCGCAGAGAACGCCGAGCAAACGCTTTGACGGAGGAGCAAAAAAAATTGCTCCGCGACATTAAAACGGCGGAAGAAAATTTGCCGCACGAGTTGAAGGAAGGCGAACCCATTCCCGCCGCATTTGAAGGCGACGACATGGTTTACAACGCGGCGACCGGAGAGTTTGTCGCAACCGGTCACGTCGATGTGATTCAACTTGAAGGCTATCGTTTCCAAACCGAGAAGGCAACCGGAAATATCAAAACGCAAGATGTCGAAGTCGAAGACAAAGCGCATATGTTGCAGTTGAAAACCGGCGCGCCGCGAGTAACTCTGGACGGTTACCGCACCGTTTACAATTACGGGACGAAAACCGGGACCATGGACGACGCGAACGGTAAAGCCGGTAAATATTACATTTCCGGAAAGAGATTTGAATTTTATCCGGATCACGTCGTCATACACGACGCGACGCAGACAAAATGCTCCGCGAAAAATCCGGATTATCACCTCAGCGCGGAGCGAATGGAAATTTGGCCGGATCAAATTATCCGAATGTACAATATCCGATTCCTGATTCGCGATAAAGTCGTCGGGCGCAAAGATTATGACGAAAGTCTCGTAAATTCTTCCGAACCTTACTTCCCCTCCGTCGGCTACGATTCCGATGACGGTGTTTACATTGAAGATACTTTTGAATTTCCGTTCGGCAAAAATTTCAAAGGCGTGATTAACGCAAATTTAAACAGCAAATACGGATTCCGGAGCAGCGGCGAAGTCGTTTACAATCAAGGGCGTTTGGAGTCGCGGGTAATGTACGGATATTATCGCGACAGCGACGGACACTGGATAAGAAAAATGCCGTCGTGGCGGACGACTTACGGCGGGCATTTCAAAAATTTGCCGCTGAGATATTCTCTCCGCTACGAAGTCGGGCATTGGAAGAGCGAAGGCGTAACAAGTACACATCAGGAAGCGATTGTCAGATTAAATCACGATCCGATTATGTTCGGAAAACGTTTTTATCTGTTTCTCGGCGTGGGTTACAAATGGACTCATGACGATTCCGACCAACTCGGAAATAAACTTGCGACCAGGAAAGGTATGCTCTACAACGCGATTCTTGCAAAGGAATTTGATAACCGTTTCGCGATGTTTGTCGGCTATCGGCAAAGTGAGAGCGATACGGGACAATCGCTTTTCAAATTCGGTCTTGACGATTACGCCCGCAAACTTTCGACCGGCATAAGTTACCGGCTGACAGATAAAGATCGTTTCGTCATCGGTTGCAGTTTCAACATGGAAACTCACCGACTTGCCGACGTTGATTATTACTGGTACCGCGACCTCCACTGCTCGACGGCGATTTTGAGATGGCGGCAGAAAAGACATAAATTTGAAATTCATTGGCAATTTACCCCGTGGTGAAAAATTTTTGGAAGGAGTTTTTTAACATATGTTCAGCGAAAAACATAAGAGTGCAGGCGTAACTTATCCGCTCGGTTTCACAGCCGCCGGAGTTCGTGCCGGAATTAAAAAGAACGGTAACCTTGATGTCGCAGTGATTTACACGGAGAAAGAGGCGGCAGTCGCCGGAGTTTTCACAAAAAATTTGGTGGCGGCGGCTCCGGTTCACGTCAGCAAAATTGTCGTCGGCACCGGCTCCGCTCATGCGATAGTTGCGAATGCCGGCTGTGCAAATGCCTGTACCGGCGAACAAGGTTTGCGCGACGCGGAGAAGATGACCGAAATTACCGCTCAAGAATTGGGTTGCCGTTCCGATGACGTTATCGTTGCGTCAACCGGCGTTATCGGCGTTAATCTTCCTATGGACAAAATGGAATCCGGAATTAAAGACGCGGTTAAAAATCTTTCCCGCGAAGGCAGTGTCAATGCCGGCAACGCGATTATCACGACGGACACTTACTCGAAAGCCGGCGCGACCGAAATTCAAATCGGCGGCAAGGAAGTTCGTTTCGGCGTTATCGCAAAAGGTTCCGGAATGATTCAGCCGAACATGGCTACCATGCTCTGTTTTATCACGACGGACGCGGCGATTGAACAAAGTTTGTTGCAGGAAGCTTTGAGTGAAATTACCGAAGTTACTTTCAACATGATTTCCGTTGACGGCGACATGAGTACAAACGACATGGTAACGGTCTTGGCGAACGGCGCGGCTGAAAATCCGAAAATCACTTCCAAAAATGAGGACTACGAAAAATTTTACTCCGCGCTGAAAAATATTTGCACCGAACTTTCCAAACGAATTGCCGCCGACGGTGAAGGTGCGACAAAATTTTTGACAATCAACGTGAACGGCGCGGAAAATTTCGGCGACGCGAAACAGGTTGCAATGAGCGTGGCAAAATCTCCGTTGGTGAAAACGGCTTTCTTCGGCGAAGATCCGAATTGGGGGCGCGTGATTTGTGCGGTCGGTTATTCCGGCGTGAAAATTCTTCCGGAAAAAACCGTCGTGAAATTCGGCGGCATCCCGGTTTACACTCACGGAGTCGGCGCGAAATTTGACGACGAGGCACTCAGAAAAGTCATGTCGGAAAAAGATATTGTCATCGACATTGAACTCGGACTCGGCGAAACTTCCGCCACTGTTTGGAGTTGCGATTTGTCTTACGGTTATGTAAAAATCAACGGCGAATACACGACCTGAAAAAAATTTTTGTACGACTCAATAAAAAAAATCCTTCGTCACATCGGATTAAAAAAAATTTCCGACGACAGGCGAAGGATTTTTAAATTTCACATGACGATTAAAGTAAGTGCGATGACTCCCAAAACTCCGGTCTCAATGTAATTAAAAATTTTCCCTATATTTTTTTTCCGCAGAATAAATTTTCTCACACGTCCGGCGAAAATGGCGATGCCGGAAAAAATCAGGAACGCCTGTACCGCGAAAGTCAACCCCAGAAAAGCAATTTGAAACGCGGCGGATTCGTCGGCAAGGTTTACGAATTGCGGTAGGAATGCCAAAAAAAATAAAAGCACTTTCGGATTCAAAACATTCATCAAAACGCCGCGCCGGTACAGCCCGATTAAATTCGACTTCGCGTCGGATTTTTTTATCGAAATTTCTTCGCCGGCTCTTCCCGATTGAAAAGCTTTGAACGCCAAAAACAGAAGGTAGACCGCGCCGAAAATTTTTAACAAAGTCAGGGCGACTTCCGAATTTTTAATCAACGCCGCAACTCCGACCATTACCA
>CAJOFG010000065.1 GCA_905233965.1 uncultured Selenomonadaceae bacterium | reverse complement strand
AGACTTACAATTTCCGAATTGACTTTGCCGACGAGAACCATTTCCGCAATTTCGACGGTTTCTTCGTCCGTGACGCGCAGACCGCTGACGAATGAAGTTTCCTTTCCGACTTTGTTTAAAAATCCGGTAATTTCCGGTCCGCCGCCGTGAACGATGACAACCTTCATGCCGACGTATTTCATCAGGGCAACGTCCTGCATGACTTTTTCTTTCAGTTCGTCATTTATCATGGCGTTGCCGCCGTATTTCACGACAATCGTCTTTCCGTAAAATTCCTGAATGTAGGGAAGAGCTTCGATCAAAACTTCCGCTTTAAGTTCTGCGTCGGAAATATTTTTGCCGCCGTGAAAAATTTCTTCGCCGGAATTTTCTTCCGAAATATTTTTTTCAATCGTTTCCGAAATATTTTTGTCGATTATCTCCGAAATATTTTCAAACTCTTTTTTTATCGCGTCGATAATTTCTTTTTCGTCCAAACTTTCACCGGAATTTTTGAACGGCTCGACAAGTTTTTCCGCAAGAAATTTTGTAAATTCTTTCTCGTTCATTTCCTTACCTCCGAAAAATTTTTTCATAATATAACACAAACGCCGGAGTTTTGGAAAAAATTTTCTTCGTTCAATTTTGAAAAATACAATCGCACCCGGTATAATCAAACAAAAAATTTTTTTATCGGAGAAAAATTTACATGAAAAATATTTTCAAATTTATAATGCTGTTCGTGATGATGTCTTTAATTTCCGTGTTCGCTCTGTTCATTGCGGAAATGACCGACGTGATGCAGTTGAAGTCGCAAAAATTATCCGTAACGTTCGCCGAAGAAGGTAACGACGTTTTGATGAGTTGGTCGCCGCTCCCTTACCCCTGCACCTACACGATTGAAACGGTTTCCAAAACGACCGGCGAAATTCCGGATTCGCCGCCGTATCATCATTTCCTTACCGAAACTTCCGACTCGGCGAATTACATTTTGCCCCGCTCACCCATTCCGACTTACTGTTTGATTTCCGCGACCGGATTTTTCGGCGAAATTTTCAAAAGCGAAAAACCGATTGCAAATCCGAATTTCCCGGAGCCGGCATACCCGATTTTAATTTACCGCTACCCGGAGGACAAGCCGGCAAGTTTGATGCCGTTTTTGGTCTGGCACACCGTCCCCAATGCGGTTGCTTACGAAGTGGAATTTTTGGACGCGCCGCCGGAAATTGAAGGCGGAATTTCTCCGTCGAAACTTCACCGGCTCGAATCGTTCGACAAAGTTTTTACGAACGGTTACCAAGCCGACTTGAGAAAGTACAAGAACAAAAAATTTATTTATTATCGCGTTCGCGCTCTCGGACTTCACAAAGAGCCGATAGGAGAATTTTGCCGCGCCGAAAAAATTTATCTTGACGAAACGGTTGAACAGCCGAATTGTCCGCTGATAAATAATTTCGACTTCATGTATTTTGAACCGTTGCCGATTTATCCGGTTTACGATTGGATTCCGATGCACGGCGCGGACAAATACGAAGTCGAATTGTTGGATCACCCGCCGGAAGTCGAAAATGATGTCGAGCCGAGCAAAGACAGTTTGTGGCGGCAAACGACGAAAGACTCGGCGAGTTGTTACGACGAATACGGTCGTCCGTGGGCGGGCGCGTATTACTGGAGAGTTCGTGCGCTGGATAAAAATAATAAACCGATCGGTACTTGGTCGGATTCGGAAAAATTTGTCGTGCCGGATCATTCAAACGGAGTGAACACCGCGATTTTCGGCGACAGTATCTCTCACGGCGGCGGCGCGTTGAGTTATTCGCCGCGTGCACTCGAATACAGTTACGCCACTTACATTGATTTTCCGGTCGTCAATCTCAGCCGGAGCGGCGACACTTCCCACACGACTGTTGAAAGATTTAAAGATGACGTTTTGCCTTTCAAGCCGAAAAATTTAATCATTTCAACCGGCGCAAACAGTTTGCGCGACCCGCGAATTTCAGCCGACAACATTACCGACGATTTGCTTGCGATTAACAAACTTTGTCTGCAAAATGACATTCGCCCGATTTTCCTGACGCTCATGCCGATAAATCCGGCGAACATTCAATTTGCTTTCCGCACGCCTTCCGACCCGAAGTGGAAGGACAAAATGAAAAAGGTCAACGACTTTATAAAACGTCAGCCGTATTATATCGACATTGAACCTTACTTTTACGATTCGGCCGGCTTGATGTCGTCGCAACTTTCGGTTGACGGGATTCATCCCGGACTTTACGGAAAAATGTTGATAGGCGAATTGATAAACAAAAATAAAAATTTGTTCCGCTGACTTTGCAGAAAAAAATTTGGGAGGGAAATTTTATGTCGGATTTTGCAACCGTCGAACAAGCGATAGCAGATATTAAAAACGGAAAAATGATTGTCGTCATCGACGACGAGGACAGAGAGAACGAAGGCGATTTAATCGTCGCGGCGGAAACCGTCACGCCGGAAGATATAAATTTCATGGCGACTTACGCGAAGGGTTTAATCTGCACTCCGATTGACGGGAAAAGGTTGGACGAGTTGGACATAACTCAAATGGTGGCGAACAACACCGACAATCATGAAACGGCTTTTACCGTTTCGATTGACGCATTCGACACGGAAACCGGAATTTCCGCTTACGAACGTTGCCGGACGATTAAACTTTTGCTTGACCCTTCAGCAAAACCTTCGAGTTTCAGAAAACCCGGTCATGTCTTTCCGCTCCGTTCGGTTGAAGGCGGAGTCCTTCGCCGCGCCGGACACACGGAAACGACGACGGACTTGGCACGGCTTGCCGGATTTTATCCCGCCGGACTTTGTTGCGAAATTATGGACGACGACGGGCACATGATGCGGACGGAGAATTTGAAAAAATTTGCCGCCCGTCACGGGTTGAACATAATCACCGTTCAAGCTTTAATCGAGTACAGGAACCGGACGGAAAAACTTGTAAAAAAAGTTGCCGACGTGAATTTTCCCAGCAAGTACGGAACTTTCCGACTTAAAGCTTACGAAAATATTTTGGACGGAAAATGTCATCTTGCCGTCGTGAAAGGTGAAGTTGCCGGAAAGGAAAATGTTCTTGTCCGGGTTCATTCGGAATGTTTGACCGGCGACGCTCTCGGTTCGCTCCGTTGCGATTGCGGAGATCAACTTGCAACCGCGCTGAAACGAATCGAAAAGGAAGGCGAAGGCGTTTTGCTTTATATGCGGCAGGAAGGTCGCGGTATCGGTCTGGCGAATAAAATTCGCGCTTACGCTCTGCAGGACGAAGGAAAGGATACGGTTGAGGCAAATATTTTGTTGGGCTTCAAACCGGATTTGAGAGATTACGGAATAGGCGCGCAAATTTTGTCCGACTTGGGATTGACTTCAATAAGATTGCTTACGAACAATCCGGCGAAACGTGCCGGACTTGAGGGACACGGTTTAAAAATTACCGAACGCGTTCCGATAGTCATCGCGCCGACGAAGTTTGACAAAAAATATTTGACGGTAAAAAAAGTTAAGATGGGTCATGTGTTCGAGGAGGACAAAACGAAATGAAAATTTACGAAGGAAATTTGACGGGACGGAATTTGAAATTTGCGATAGTCGTTGCCCGGTTCAACGAATTTATCACGAGCAAACTTTTGAGCGGTGCGCTGGACACTTTGAAACGTCACGAAACGGAGGAGGAAAATATTTCCGTCTTTTGGGTGCCGGGTGCTTTTGAAATTCCGATTGTCGCGAAAAAATTGGCGGAGTCGAAAAAATTTGATGCGGTAATTTGTCTTGGTGCGGTTATTCGCGGTTCGACGACTCACTACGATTATGTTTGCAACGAAGTTTCAAAAGGCGTGGCGCAAGTCGGATTGCAAACCGGAGTACCGGCAATTTTCGGAGTGGTGACGACGGAAAATATTCAGCAGGCAGTCGAACGTGCCGGAACGAAAGCCGGCAACAAAGGTTCCGACGCGGCGATGTCGGCAATGGAAATGGCAAATTTGCTGGCAAGCATATGACGAAAAATTTTTCAAACGCGAATCCTCAATATCGCGACTCGGTTTTCCGGGATTACTTCAACGACAAAGTCCGGCTGCTTTCTCTCTGCAACGCACTTTTGGACACGAATTACACCGACCCGGAGTCCGTCGAAATAAATACTTTGCCGGGAAATTTTTTCAGCGCACAGAAAAATGATTTGTCTTGCCGGATAGGAAACAACATTTTAATTCTTGCCGAGCATCAAACCTCAATCAATCCGAACATGGCTTTCCGTTGTCTGTCGTACGCCGTTCAACTTTTGAACAACATGATAACGAACAAAGAATCTTTGTACCGGGATGAACTTGTAATTTTTCCGGCTCCTCAATGTTTCGTTTTTTACGACGGCGACGACGCGGAACCTTTGACGAAAGAAATTCGTTTGTCGGACTCTTTTTATCCGTGCAAAAATAAACCGGAACTTGTCGTGACATCTTTCAACATAAATTTCGGATTGAATCAACCTCTGCTGAAAAAATGTTCCTTCCTGAACGATTACAGCACCTTAATTGGGAAAGTAAAGCAGGGCATGAAAGAAAAATTGTCGCGCCGGCAAGCGATAATTCAAGCCGTGAATTGGTGCATAAAATCCGGAGTGATGACGGATTATTTGACGAGAAAAAGAGATGAGGTGTTTTCCATGTTGGATTTGCAATGGGACTTCGACGAAGCAAAAGCCGCGTGGGGTAAACAAGTAAAAGAATCTATTGCGCAAAAAATGATTGACGACGGAGAACCTTTTGAAAAAATTCGCAAGTGGACAGAACTTCCTTTGGAACATATCAAAGAGTTGGCGCAAAAAATAAATTCTGCGAAGGGAGAAATTGAATGATTGTTTACACGGTGAAAGCCGGAAAATATTTTTCCGTGCCGGAGAGTTTGCAAAAAAATTCGACGGACAAGCGCGGAATTTACATAAACTTGACGAACCGTTGCAATAACGATTGCGTTTTTTGTCTGCGCGAAAAAAAATCAATGTCGCCGGAAAAAAGTTTGTGGCTCGACAAAGAACCTTCTCCGGGAGAAATTGAAAACGAATTGAAAAAAATTCCGCCGGAAATTATTTCCGAAATTGTCTTTTGCGGTTTCGGCGAACCGACAATGCGGTTGAAAGAATTGACGGAAATTTTGCGTTACGTCAGAAAAAATTTTCCCGGAGTGCCGACGCGATTAAATACGAACGGACTGGGCGAATTGGAACACGGCAGGGATATTTCGCCGGAGTTTGAAAATATTTTGGACGTTGCGTCGATAAGTTTGAACTCGGCGACCGCAGAAAAATATTTGCAAATCACGCACTCCAAATTCGGGTTGCCGGCTTACGAGGGAATGTTGACTTTCGCGGAGCATATGAAAAAATTTGTCCCGGAAGTCGTTTTGACGGTCGTCGATAAAGTCACGCCGCCGGCAGAAATTGAAGCTTGCAGAAAAATTTGTGAGGGACGAAATTTAAAATTGCGCGTTCGACCTTACGAAGCGAATTAAAAAATATTGAAAGGAGTTGTCGTCAATGGGATTTTTCGACAGATTGAAGGAAGGTTTGGCGAAGACCAGAGAAAAATTTTCGGATAAGATTGACGAACTTTTACACGGCTCAAAAAAAATTGACGACGAACTTTTGGACGAGCTGGAAGAAACTTTGATAATGTCAGATGTCGGAATGAAAACGACGGAAAAATTGATGGAAGGTTTGCGCAAAGGTGTTCGCCGGGCGGAAATAAATTCGCCGGAGGACGTGAAAATTTTTTTGTCCGGGCAGATTCGCGAAATTTTAATCGAAGAGCAGGGCGAAATGTCGAACGCAAAACCTCCCCACGTCATTTTGATGACCGGCGTGAACGGTGCAGGAAAAACCACGACGATAGGAAAACTCGGTGCGTATTACAAGGAGCAGGGAAAAAAAGTTATGTTCGCGGCGGCCGACACTTTCCGGGCGGGCGCGATTGATCAGATTGCGGTTTGGGCGAAGAGAACCGGCGCGGAACTCGTCAAGCACGCGGAGGGAACAAATCCTTCCTCCGTCGCACTCGATGCCGCACGCTCCGCCGTCGCAAAAAATATCGACGTGCTGATTGTCGATACCGCCGGACGTTTGCAAAACAAATTCAATCTCATGGAAGAGTTGAAAAAAATAAATCGGATTATCGGCAAAGGGATTCCCGGCGCGCCGCATGAAGTCCTCCTCGTTCTGGACGCGACGACCGGACAAAATGCACTTCGACAGGCGGAACTTTTTTCGCAAGCCGCCGAAATTACCGGAATTGTTTTGACGAAGTTGGACGGCACGGCGAAGGGCGGAATGATTGTCGGAATTAAAGAAGAGTTGAATATTCC
>CAJOFG010000064.1 GCA_905233965.1 uncultured Selenomonadaceae bacterium | reverse complement strand
GCACGAATGGCCGCCCATCTGTCCGAGCCTTGAGTTTGTATCTCATTCGTTACGGCTGCCAACTGAGTTTGCAGATCCGTTTCGGAGCCGGATATATCGCTTGTTGTGTAGGTGCCGGTTCCGGTTTTGGTTACCGTCGTGGTTGTGGTAACCGGTGAAAGTGTATAACTCGGATTAATCGTTGTACCCAAAGCCGTGTAATATTGACTGTCGGTCAACGAACGCTTATAGAGCGTTTGAGTATTTCCGTCGCCGTCAACGCCGGAATATTCGAAGTAAGTGGTGTTGCCTATGTTCCTGGTAACATAGTTGTCGTAAGAATAGGAATAAACGTAAGTGTAGTTGTACGTTACGTCGGAGTAAGTCAAATCCAAAGGCGTTTGATTCGTCAGAGAATCAACTATGCTTGCTTGAGCGGTTGAAACATCACTTTGAACTTTTGCCCAATCGTTGTCGTAAAGATATTTCAAAGCGCGTTTCAATTCGGCGTTGACGGTCGTCGAATTTTGTATATCGGTGTCTTGAATCGCCGCCATGAGTTCTTTTTCCGTCGCGGCATTTACAATTTCCCAAGCGTCGTCAACGGTCATGCTGTTCACGCCGCCGACCGAATAAACCTGTTCAATGCTTTTGAGTTCCGGTCTTATTTTGTCGGTAACGCTGTTGTAGCCGTTCGCGACGAGATCTTTGTAACCTTCTTCGACGAAATCTTTATCGTAAACGTAACCGCTTTGAGTGTCGAGGTAATAAGTTTTGCCTTCAAAATCCAGCGTCAACATTTGGTAAAGTGTCGCATTGACATCGCCGGTGGAACCCTTGAAGAATGCCGCCTGATCCGCGTCAAGCGTTTTTGCAAGTCCGCGTTCGTAAGTCGTGTTCGACAAAGTGAAAGGTTGCGTGGTATCCATTTGTCCGGCGAAAATGTATCTGTCACCCTGCTGTTCGTTCGACGAAGAAACGATTTGCTGAATTTCGGCGAGCATTTCTTTTGCGATTGAATGGAAATCGGATTCGGTGTTGGTATCCGTTCCGGCTTCAATCGTCTTTGCTTTGAAGGTCTGCATTATTTCGCCCATCAAAGCAATCGCATCGTCGGAAGTACTCATCCAAGATATGCCGGTGTTTACGTTTTGTTGGTATTGGGTATTTTCAACGTCGGACGTTTTGTAACGCAGGAGTTTTGAATACCCGACCGGATCGTCGCTGCCCCTGTGAATTGTCGAGCCGTCCGCCTGTTCAAACATTTTCGCTTGATTTTGGTACATTTTGTTCAGGGACGTGCGATAATTCGTCATGTATTGGAGGCTGCTCATTCTGAATGCCATATCAATTACCTCCCGACCGTGCCGGTGCCGTTCACCAGTTTATCCAAACATTCGTCAATCGCGGTAAGACAACGGGCGCAGGAGCTGTAACCTTTTTGATACATAATCATTTTGGTCAATTCGTCGTTCCAGTCAACGCCGGACGCGGAATCGCGCCAGTTTTGTATCTGAGTCATCAAACCTTCGTATTGATTGTATTTCGTGTCGATTGAGGACGCTTCAACGCCCAACTTGGTCATCGACGATTGATAATAGGAGTTCAAACTGCTTTGACCGGTTGCCGTGATGTAGTTGCCGTTTGCGTCGGTATATTTCTGAACGATTGTTGCGTTGACCCTGCCGGTCGAAACGATTGTATCAAAAGGCATATTGAAAAGTTCGCTGATGTAAACCGCATTCGTGCCGTCTGCCGTCCGGTTGCCCCAATCAATTTTCCGACTGCTCAAATCGGTGTCGCTCGTGTAGTCGTATTTGGTATCGTAAGCTGTCGCGGCGGCAATGTATTTGTATCCGCCGACTTCACTGAACTGAGGATTGACTTCCAACGCCTCGATTATTCCGGTACCGGTAAGTTTGTAAGAGCGCAAACTTGTATCGCCGACTTCAAGATAATGTATCCCGGTGTCGCTGTCAACGGAGTAGCCGTAATTGTAATCGGTAACGCCGAAAAAGTTTCTGCCTTCCCGTCCGTTCATGTCGTAACCGGCGGCTTGCATATCGTTTAAACTCGTCATCATGAAGATTGACATATTCGCCAAGTCGTCAATGTACTCTTTGCACTTGCTGATTGTGTCGAACTCGGCACGAAGTTTTCCGTCCGTCGGCATGAAAATGATATTACTTTCTTTAATCTGTATCGTGTAGTCGCTGACACCGTAATCGACACCGTAAACGGAACTCGGAACAGGTGCGGACATTTTCAAATGCAAACGTGTGGGACCGTCAACCAAAGTTACGCCGTTGCAGTTTATTTGATAATTTCCGAAAGTATCTTCGTTGACGGTTACGTTTATGTAATCCGACAAATTATCCACAAGGAGATCGCGCTGATCGCGCAAGTCGTTTGCGGAAGAGCCGTCTGCCTCTGCGGCAACGACCAATTTGTTGACGTTGACTATCTTTTGAAGAATGTCGTCAATTTCACTCGTGTACAGCGAAATATTTTCGTAAGTCGATTCGATATGATCCTGCAATTCGGTTGCCGCAGTCTGAATGGAGTTGCACAAAATTTTTCCTTTTTCGATGACGGTATTTCTGTTCGCGGAACTTGACGCTTCGGTTGAGAGGTCTACCCAAGATTGATAGAATGCTCCGAGTGCGTCGTGAATACCTTCATCTTTCGAGTCGTTGAAAATTGCTTCCAATCTGTCATAATGGGTTGCCTTGTCATCATAATATTTCATGGTGGAGTTGGTATCCCAATATTGTTTGTCTGCGTATATGTCGCGGGATCTTGTTATGGAAGTGGTTGATACGCCGGTACCGATTTTGTAACCGTAATGATATTCCGCACGGTTCGACGTGTCATTCGTCATCTGCCGGGAATATCCGGTTGTCCCCGCGTTTACTATATTGTGACCGACGGTGTTCAATCCGGTTTGGTTTGCGAATATGCCGGTCACCATCGTATTGAGTCCGGTAAAAGTAGACATATTATTTCCCTCTTTTCGCGGCTTGTCCGACCGATTATTTTTCGACCGGCGTTTCGGAATCAAACATTTGCTTCAAAAATTCGGCGATCGCTCCGAGTTTCCGTTTTCGCCGATGCTCCGTAAGTCGGGCTTGTTTTGGTTTGCGACAGGACGTGCAAATTGAACGCCGCAAATTTTGCACCTTGAACGGTGAGCAGTCCCGCCAATTCCAATTTTTTCCGGAGTTTTCCCTCCAGATTTTCGATTTGGACAATCAATCTTTCGGCAACTTCGCGCTTTATTCCGTCGTCGCCGGCGGAAACGTATTCGGCAAAATTTTCCGCGTGAACCGTTTCCAAAAATTTCCGGGACTTCGACTCGTTCCGGGTGAGTTCCAAAACGACCGGGTTGATTTTTTTCACCGGGTTTTCAATCTCCGGCGAATCGGTTTTAAGCAATTCCAAAAGCTCGTCCAATAAAGTTATCAACCGGCTGCGAAGTACCGTTTGCTCTCTCAAAAGACTTATTGCCTCGTCCATCGTTACACCTCGAATCGACTTTCGCGCAAAAAAAATTTCTTAAGCGTGATAGTCGAATTTTTTCTCGTGACTTACAATATCGCCGCCCTTTTTTCCGTAAGTCGGTTCCACTGCGGCACCGCTCAGACGGTTGAGATGAAATTTTGCGGCATCAAGAGCACTCTGTGCAAGAATCCGGTTGTTGTCGCGAATTTTGACGGCGTTCGCCACACTTTTCGTCAATCGCTTGTGAAGTTCGATTAACCTTTTTTCCGTTGAAAGTGTCGGAGCCTTGCGATAAAAATCGTTCGCTTCGGTATTTTCGTTTACGGTCATATCGTTTTTGGAAATTTCTTTGAGAATTTCGCCGCGCCGCTTTTCCAACTTCTGAATTTTCGCCGCAGTGAGTTGCTCTTCGTCCAAAATTTTTGACAGACCGTCCATGTCGATTCCTACCAACGCATCGCGTTTGCGCTCGCCGAGTTTCGACAAGCCGTCGTAAGTCGTGCAAAGTTTTCCCAGCACGTCAACCAACTGTTGCCACATAATTTATCGCCTCAAAAACGACTTGAAAGAATACTCGCCGCGATATTTTCTGCGGCAACATTGTAATTTCCGCTTGCGATTTTTTGTTCAAATTCGCTGACTTTTTCCGGGCGAACTTCGGATTCGTCCTGAAGTTTTTGCAACATACTTTTAAAACTTTGTGCTTCGTGAGAAAGAGTAAGCGCGTCGTTTTTCTGCACGTTGCGCGTACCGCTGACGGAATTTGCATAACGGGTGGATGCAACCGCTCCGGAAGTGTAAATATTCGCCGCAGAATTTACGTTGTTGATAAACATGACCATTCACCACCTGAAAAAAATTTTTTTCATTCCGTTGAAAAAAAATTTTGCATTGATTCCTTTCTGCTACCTAAATATCGAAAAAAAAAGCAAGTCCCTTAAGACCTGCTTTAACTTAAATATTTTTTTGCGCCGAAAAAAAATTTTTTATTCCGCATTTCGTATCGAAACGTCGCCGGCATAAACCGTGCGCCTTCCGTCTTTCGTTTCGACAATCAGCGCACCGTCCGAATCAATATCGACGGCAACACCTTGAAAAGTTTCTCCGGACTCGGCGGAAATTACATTTACATTTTTTCCAAGCGTGATGTTGTATTTTCTCCAGAGGTCAAAAACTTTTCCGAAACCTTCTTCGTTAATCGAAATATAAATTTTGTCGAACTCTTCAAGCAGTGCGCGGAAAAAATCTGCACGCGGCAAATCTTCGCCTTTCATTTCGGACAGGGACGCGGCGACTTTGCGAATGTTTCGCGGAAATTCTTTTCGGCTGACGTTTACGTTAATTCCGGTGCCGACGACGATATAATTCACGCGCCCGATCTCCGCGCTTAACTCCGTCAAAATTCCGGCGATTTTTCTTCCGTCGAACATGACATCATTCGGCCATTTTATTTCCGGCTTTAAATCGAAACGCTCCATAGTTTTTGCGAGAGCGACAGCCGCCGGCAAAGTAAATTTCGATGCGTCTTTCGGCAAACATTTCGGACGAAGGAGCAGGGAAAAATAAATTCCTTTTTCACGCGGCGAAAAAAAAGGTCGCTCCAATCTTCCTTTACCGCCGGTTTGTTCCTCCGCGACGATAACCGTACCGTCAGCCGCTCCCTCGTAAGCCGCCTGTCTTGCAATTTTGTTTGTGGAGTCGACGACGTTGCGATAAATATATTTTCCGGCACCTGCACCGATAATTTTTGTCTGCAACCCGTTCAGCACCACGTCCGGCGAAAGTAAATCCGGTGTCCTGTTCAATTTGTAACCGCGATTTTCCCGGCTGATTATGTCGTAACCGCCGTTGCGCAATTTTTGAATATGTTTCCAAACGGCGGTTCTGGAAATTTTCAAACGGGTTGCCATGTCCTCGCCGGAAATAAAACTTTCTCCGGCGTTCCTTAACATTTCAAGAACATTTTTTCGCAATTCGATTCACTCCTTGCAAAAATTTTTAACGTAAGATTTTTTTGATGACGGCAGTTTAAAAAATTTGATTTCTTGCAAATAACTTTTTTTGGCGATTAACTTTTCTTTGTCCGGCAACAAAGAAAAGTTACAAAAGAAAATGCCTTCGCCGTCGCAAAGTCGCATCACGCGACTTATGCTCCCCGCGCACATCCTTGTGCGCTGTCTTCGGCTTCGTTTAACGTGATAATGATTTTCGGGTTTAAATTTTTTTACGCTGCCGGAAAGTTTTTTGCGTCAGAAAACTTTTTCGATCGTTCCGATAATTTCTCCGCGATGATTTTTCAAAACCGGCGGAAATCTCTTGTCGAGTTCGTCGGCTTCGTCTTTCGTCAGCAAATCCAAATGTTTCAACACGGCAATTACCGTCGGTGTTATCGCGGCAAAACTTCCGTCCTCAATCTTGAATGAAATTCCCAAGCCTTCATCTTTCACGGCAAGACAGTAAACCGCGTCCGAACCGATTTTGGCGATAATTCTTCCTTTCGTAATTTCCGGAACGGCGCAATCAATTCTGCCGGTACCGGAAACGACTTGCGGGTACGCACTCATCGCGTCACGAATTTTTTTCGCCGCGCTTTCATATTCGCCCCAATCGCCTTTTTCCGGCGCGGAAAGTCGGGCGTAAGCAAGTGCCATGTTGTAAAGCGGGAGATAGAACACCGGAACGCCGCAACCGTCAATCCCGATTTCCAATTTGTCCTCCGGCATTTTCGATGCCATGGCGACGTGTTTGAAAATAAGTTTTTGCGCCTCATGCTCCGGCTTTGTGTAACCTTCAAAGGGAACGCCCAGCATCATGGCGAGCGCGATTATCTGCGAATGTTTTCCAATCTTCATTAAATCTTTATAGACTTTTCCGCTCATCGGTCGAATCGTGCCGCAGTCCAAAACGGATTCGTCAACGCCGAGTTTCGCCAAAATTCCGCGAACAAGTCTGACGTGATTTTCTTCCCCGCTGTGTGACGAAACGAGAACGGCGAGTTCTTCCTGCGAGATATTATATTTTTCGAGTCCGCCGTTTTTCACGAAGGGCAAAGCTTGAAAAGGTTTAGCCGCCGAACGCCAAAACATTGGCAAGTGCGCGTTGCCGACAGACGAAACGATTTCGCCGGCGCAATTCACCGCCGCGATGTCCCCGCGATGAATATTTTCCACATGACCGGCGCGGGTGTAATGCAAAAGAATTTCACTCATGATTTTTCCTCCCGTAAATTTCTGTTGTAAATCAAAAATTCCGCTTCACATTTCAAAAAATTTTCTTCCTCGTTGCTTGTGATTGATATTCCGGAAAGTTGCGTAAATCTTTCGCCGTCCGAAATTTCGCGGATAAAATTTAAAATCGCGACGTAATTTCCGGAGAGTTCGACTTTCACCGGTTGAAAAAACAATTCGCCTTTATCGTCGGAATTTTTTTCTTTCGGTTCGACTTTTGAAACTTCGCCGGCTCTCAGCGAAGAAACTTCGACTTTGTTTAATTCGGCAACGCGATAAATTTCTGCGGCAAATTTTTCGGACTCCGGCTCCGTCGGCAAAAAAATTTCTTCCTCCGCCAAAAGTTCGCCGGACTTTTCGACAAACTCCGGAAAATTTTTGTGACGTTCGACAAGTTTTTTCAATTCCCTTTCACGCAATTCGAGAAGTTTTGTTTCCGTTTCCTTCCCGGCAATTTCTCCGCGAATCGGTTCGTAAACGAAAATTTTGTAAGCGAACGCGAAAATAAAAATCAGCGCGAAAGTTACGACGGGGACGAAAAATTTTTTCCGCACAAAAAATCAACTCCGAACAAAAAAGAGAGTCGCCCGGACTCTCTTTTCGTAATCGCCGGACAAAAAAATTGCCCGAATATTTCAATCTGCGGTGAACGGCAAAAGCGCGATGTTGCGAGCGCGTTTAATTGCAATCGTAACTTGACGCTGATGTTTTGCACAGTTGCCGGAAATGCGGCGCGGCAAAATTTTTCCGCGCTCTGTGGTGAAACGGCGAAGTTTTGCCGCATCTTTATAATCTATGTGTTCGACTTTATCCACGCAAAAAGCACAAACTTTTCTGCGCGGACGTCTTCCTCTTTCTCTGCGCATCTTCAACCCTCCAGGTTTCAAAAAATTTTCTGCGATGAATCAAAACGGAACGTCGATGTCATCTCCGTCATCTCTGCCGAAGTCGTCATAGTCTTTACGTGCCGGTTTTTGCGGAGCTTTCGCCGGCGCGGAGCCGGAATCTCCGGCGGCACGTTTGCTGTCGCCGAATTCGATATTCTCGACTTGAATATCGACTCCGGAACGCTTAACGCCGTCTTGTCCTTCGTAACTGTAAGTTTGAATCCGACCTTCGACGAACACGCGAGAACCTTTCGTCAAGTAACGGCTGCAAAATTCCGCCGTTTTTTCCCACGCGGTCAGGTTAAAAAAATCCGCGTCAGGCTGATCGGAATTTTCAGCATTCTTGGAACGAAACGCCCGACGAACGGCAATTCCCATTCTGGCCATCGCTCTTCCGGACTGCGTGTAACGAATTTCGGGATCTCTCGTCAAATTTCCGGAAAGAAAAACTTTGTTCATCTCATGCCTCTTTCTCGTCGGAACGAACAATCATGTGCTTGAGAACCTCGTCGGTAATTTTCATGACGCGGTCGCACTCATTCACGCAAGCGGAATCGCAAGTCACATAGAAAAGAACGTAGTAACCTTCGCTCTCTTTTTTGATGTCGTAAGCAAGACGTTTTCTGCCCCAACGATCTTCCTTGTCAATCGTGCCGCCGTTCGCGGTGATGAGTTTGGAAAATTTTTCGATGACTGCGTTTGTCGCTTCTTCCTCAAGCGGTCTGATGATGAATACAACTTCATACTTTCTCATTCTGTACACCTCCTCTTCGGTCTTTGACCCGGTCTCTCTCCGGGCAGGGAGTTCATTATAAACTTGCCGGAGCAGGATTATAGCACCGTTATTTTTTTCCGGCAAGAAATTTTTTATTGCGCGAAAAAATTTCGGCTCCGGATTTTTTATTGTCGCGAAAAATTTTTTCTTGACAAAGTAAGCGCGGGGGGGGGGAAAATAAATTTCGTAAACTTGTAAACTCGCGGGAGGTTTTTAAAATGAATGAGTTGACTTTTGATATTCAAAGGTTTGCAAAATATGTCGTCACGGCGAACGCAAATACCGGCGCGGTTTCCGTTACGAAAGACGGAAAATCGACGGGAATTTCCGCCTCGATTGATGACGGCGGAATACGTTTGACATCTTCACTGACACTTTCAAGCGGTGATTCGCTCACGTTCAATAAAACACCGGATACTGCCGAAATGGGAACGAATTTTAATCTCGGCGGTGCCGGGACTTATACGATTAACGGTTTTACATTCAAAACAAGGTCTGCCGCAACCGCTTGGGCTGACTACTCTACGGCGGTGAACGGAAAATATATTTATCCCGGATTCGGTGTCGATGTTGGTGAAAGCGATGTGATTTATAACGGGGTGACGTACAAAAAAATCTCTTCGGCAAGCGGTGATGTTGCCATTAACGTGGACAATCGCGGCGGCGCAGACAGACTTTGGCTGACGAACGTCGAAGCAATAAACGCAACTTCCGGGACGATTTTCCGGATTGAACCTGAGGGAACGAGCGGAAGCAGTAAGGCGGGGCAACTGAAAATAAACGGCAGAACCATAAATTATGACGCAAACTCCGGCGGCTATAAAATAAAAGTTACGTCAAGCGGATTGATTCTCGGCACGGAGAACAACCAAAAACTTTATACGTTGTCAAATTCTTCCGACTACAACACGCTCACTTTAAAATCGAGTTCAAACACAGTTACCGCGTCCTACGTCGCAAATATTTTGACGGCAACGGACGATGTTTACGACTACACGGGCGGTAACGCGACAATTTCAAGTTTTGAATCCGGACAGGCGGTCAATCTGGAAGCGAAATACAAAGGTTTTTCCGTCGGCAATACGACTTTCAAATTGAAATCTTCTTCCGGAACTTTGACGATACAAAATGCCCGCGACAAACTTATCAATGTCGAATCAAACGACAAAACTATTGCCAATGTTTATTTGTCTGAGGGCAGCGGCACGGTTGACGGCAGTGAGTATTCCAAAACTTCAATTCTTATCGGCGGGAACAAGGCGGCGGAAGTTTGTGGGGAGGTTCCGGCGGAAACGATACTTTAATCGGCGGGTCGGGTTCGGATAAATTTATTTACGGCAAAAACGGCGGTTCAGATGTCATAAACAAAGCATCTTCCGCCGATACGGTGAATTTGTACAATCTCAAGACAAGTGATCTCATTTCAAGAAAAGTTTCCGGCAATGAAATTTCGCTGACTTTTTCCGGCGGCGGAACTCTGAAAGTCAACGCGACGGACAATCTGAGTCCGACTTTCAAATTTTCAAGCGGCGGAAATTTCAGATACAATCAAAGCACGAGTAAGTGGCAAAAATCGTAAAGCGTAAAACATACGTTAAAATTTTTCGGAGTCCGGAAAAAAAATTCGGCTCCGGTTTTTTATTGCCGCGAAGAATTTTTGTCGTATTCCGATGACATTCCCATGCGTATTTTGGGGTATAAATCTCCGAATGAATTTCTCCAAACTTTTTTGTAACATATATTTGAAAAGTCTACATTTTTAGATATACGCCGAACCGGTTATACTCTTACGCAATTCGGTTAAAAAATTTTTTTCTTTCGGTTGACGTAAAAACTTGCTGAAGATATAATCTGTCCGTGTGTTTTTTTAATTTTTATCCGGCAGTTCGCAATAAAATTTCTTCAATGAAATTATCTTTTGGGTTCATAAAATTTTTGCGAGCCGCCGACCGGAATGTTTTTTCACTCATGATGTAAGGAGGGCAAAAAGATGAAGGACATTCGTATCAACAGCCCGATTAAAGGTACATTGATTCCGCTCAACGAAGTCAATGACCCGGTATTCGGCGGCGGCGCCATGGGACAGGAAAAGTTTATTCTCCTTTCGACGGCGAAATTACCGTGTTTTTCCCGACAGGGCACGCAATAGGTTTAAAATCGAATGACGGCGTGGAGCTTTTGATTCACGTCGGCATGGACACCGTCAAACTTAACGGTCAATGTTTCAGTCCGAAAGCCGAAGCAGGTGACAAAGTTAAAAAGGGTCAACTCCTTTTGGAATTCGACCCGGCAGGAATTGTCGAGGCGGGCTACGAAACAACCACTCCGGTTGTCGTCACCAACCATGCGGAGTTCGGCAACATCACTTTCAAACTGGAGGATCAGGAAATTACTTCGGAGGCTCCGGCTGAAGAGGAAAACGCCGGTCCGGTTGAAAAAGATGAGGACGACGCAAAATTTGACAATTTGCCGGATGAACAGCGCGTTGCAAATTTGATAATGAAATACGTCGGCGGACCGGACAACGTAAGAACCGCCGAACACTGCGCGACGCGTCTGCGTCTTATCGTCAACGACAAATCAAAAATTCAGGAAAAGAAAATCGAAAACATCGACGGTGTTAAAGGTCAATTCTTCGCCGCGCAACAGTATCAGATTATCTGCGGCACCGGCTTTGTCGATAAAGTCACGGAAGAATTTATCAAACTTAAACCTTCTCTGGCGGGCGGCGGCGGAAAAGAGGCCGCTTATGCCGAAATGAGTTTGGTACAAAAAATTTCCCGTACACTCG